>DAMBCY010000054.1:0-14291 GCA_032056255.1 Cellulomonas sp.
GTTGGGGGGTGAGCGGGCGCGAGGGCGTTCGGGCGGGAGGAGCGGGCGGTGCACGGGTACACGAGCGACAAGGACGACTACCTCAAGCGGCTCAAGCGCATCGAGGGGCAGGTCCGCGGCATCGCCCGGATGGTCGACGAGGACGTGTACTGCATCGACGTGCTCACCCAGGTCGCCGCCGTCACCAAGGCGCTGCAGGCGGTGAGCATCGGGCTGGTCGAGGACCACCTGGGCCACTGCGTGGTCGACGCCGCCCGCCAGTCTCCCGAGGCCGGGGCCGAGAAGGTCCGCGAGGCCTCCGAGGCGATCGCCCGGCTCGTCCGCTCCTGACCGCGAAGCACACTCTGGAGGAACCACCATGAGCCAGACCACCACGTTCTCCGTCGACGGCATGACCTGCGGCAACTGCGTCAAGCACGTCACCGAGGAGCTCACCGCGATCCCCGGCGTCACCGACGTGCAGGTCGACCTGGTCACGGGCGGGTCGTCGCCGGTCACCGTGACCTCGGACGCGCCGCTGACCCCCGAGGCGATCGCCGCCGCCGTGGACGAGGCCGGCTACGCCGTCACGCCGCGCGGGTCGCTGCTGTGACGGCCGGCGACCCACGCCCCGGGCTGCCCGACGCCGTCGCCCCGTCGACCGCACCGGACCCGTCGGCCGTGCCGGCGGCCCCCGTCGCGACCGTCGACCTCGCCGTCGAGGGCATGACCTGCGCGTCCTGCGTCGCGCGCGTCGAGAAGCGGCTGAACCGCGTCCCCGGCGCCCGCGCCACCGTGAACCTGGCCCTGGAGACCGCCCACGTCGAGGTCACCCCGACCCAGGACGGCGGCGTCCCGGACCCGGACGCCCTGGTGGCTGCGGTCCGCGCCGCGGGCTACGACGCCCGTGTCACGTCCCGCCGGCCCCTCGCCGGGTCGGCCCCCTCGCCCACCCCGCAGCCTGCCGGTGGCACCGAGGGCGCGACGGTGGGCTCCGGCGAGCACCCCCTCGACCTCCCGAGCACCCCCTCGACGGACGTCCCGGGGCACGGCGGCGGGCACGAGATGGACCCCGTGGAGCACGCGCTGTCGGGGCACGCGATGGCACCCGGGCACGAGATGGACCCCGACGAGGACACGTCCGCGCCGACCGACGCGCGCGGGGACGACCTGCGGCGGCGGCTGCGCGTCGCGGCCGTGCTCACGCTGCCCGTGCTGCTGCTCTCGATGGTGCCCGCGTGGCAGTTCCGCGGCTGGCAGTGGCTGGTCGCCGTGCTGGCCCTGCCGGTCGCGACGTGGGCGGCCTGGCCGTTCCACCGGGCGGCGGCCCGAGCGGCCCGGCACGGCGCGTCGACGATGGACACGCTGGTCTCCATCGGCATCGTCGCGGCGACCGGCTGGTCCCTGTGGGCGCTGCTGCTCGGCGGGGCGGGCGAGCTCGGCATGACGATGTCGCCCACCCTGTGGCCGGCGCGCGACGACGGCATGGCCGGGCACATGCCCGAGCTCTACTTCGAGGTCGCCGCCGTCGTCACGACGTTCCTGCTGGCCGGCCGGTACGCGGAGCACCGCTCCCGCCGCCGCGCCGGTGACGCCCTGCGCGCCCTGCTCGACCTGGGCGCGAAGGACGTGGCGCTCCTGGTCACCGGCCCGGACGGGCGGCGCGCCGAGCAGCGCGTCCCGGTGGACCGGCTGCGCACCGGCGACGAGTTCGCGGTGCGCCCGGGCGAGAAGATCGCCACCGACGGCGTGGTCGTCCAGGGCACCAGCGCGGTCGACACCAGCCTGCTCACCGGCGAGCCCGTCCCGGTCGACGTCGCTCCCGGCGACGAGGTGACCGGCGCGACGATCAACACCGGCGGGCACCTCGTCGTGCGGGCGACGCAGGTCGGCGACGAGACCCGGCTGGCGCAGATCGGCCGGCTGGTCGCCGCCGCGCAGACCGGCAAGGCCCCGGTGCAGCGGCTCGCGGACCGGATCTCGGCGGTGTTCGTCCCGGTCGTGCTGGTGCTCGCCCTGGCCACGCTGACGGTGTGGCTGGTGTCCGGCGCCTCGGCGCAGGCCGCGTTCACCGCGGCCGTCGCGGTGCTGATCATCGCGTGCCCCTGCGCCCTCGGGCTGGCGACGCCCACGGCGCTGCTGGTCGGCACCGGCCGTGGCGCACAGCTCGGCGTGCTGATCAAGGGACCCGAGACGCTCGAGCAGACCCGCACCGTCGACACCGTCGTCCTGGACAAGACCGGCACGGTCACCGAGGGCCGGATGGCGCTCGTCGACGTGCTCGTCCCCGCGGCGACGCCCGACGCCGAGGACGCCGCCCACGAGGTGCTGCGACTGGCCGGTGCCGTCGAGGCGCTGGCCGAGCACCCGATCGCCCGGGCCGTCGCCACGGCGGCGGCGGACGCGGCGGCCGTGTCCTCGAGCCCGGCGCAGGGCGTCGGCGGCGACGGCGTGGCGATCGGCTCCGACCAGGTGCACGACTTCCGCGCGGAGGCCGGGCACGGCGTCAGCGGGGTCGTGCGGGTCGCGCACGCGGGTGTCGGCCTGTCCCGGCGCGTCCAGGTCGGCCGGCCCACCTGGCTGGCGACGCAGGGCGTGGCCCTCGACGACGACCTGGCCGCCCGGTTCGCCGCGGCGGAGGCCGACGGCGCCACCGCCGTGCTGGTCGCCTGGGACGGCCGCGCCCGCGGCGTCCTGGTGCTGCGCGACCCGGTGAAGCCGACGTCCCGCGACGCCGTCGACGACCTGCGGGCGCTGGGCCTGCGGCCGGTGCTGCTCACCGGGGACAACGCCGGTGCGGCGCGGGCCGTGGCCCGCGAGGTCGGCATCCCCGAGGCGGACGTGGTCGCGGAGGTGCTGCCGGCCGACAAGGTCGACGTGGTCGCCCGGCTGCAGGCCGAGGGCCGTCGGGTCGCGATGGTCGGCGACGGCGTGAACGACGCCGCGGCGCTCGCCACGGCGGACCTGGGGCTCGCGATGGGCACCGGCACCGACGTGGCCATCGAGGCCGCCGACGTGACGCTCGTGCGCGGCGACCTGCGCTCGGCCGCCCAGGCGGTCCGGCTCTCCCGGCGCACCCTGCGGGTCATCCAGCAGAACCTGTTCTGGGCGTTCGCCTACAACGTCGCGGCGATCCCGCTCGCGGCGCTCGGGCTGCTCAACCCGATGATCGCGGGGGCGGCGATGGCGTTCTCGTCGGTGCTGGTCGTGGCGAACTCGCTGCGGCTGCGCCGGTTCGCCTGACCGCCCGTCGCCCCGGGACCCTCGACCGGCCCGGGGGCGACGCGCACCCGCTACCGTGCACCATGAGCACCGATCGACCGACCGACGACCCCGCGTTCCCCGTGGCCTTCGCGATCGCGTTCGCCGTGGCCTTCACCACGGCCTTCACGACCGCGCTCGCGGTGGTGCGGCGCCGACGACGACCCAGCTGACCCGCCGAAGGAGACCCGCCGTGCCCGCGCCCCGCCCCGTCCTCGAGATCGCCGTGCAGGACCTCGCCGGCTACCGCGTGGCCGCCGAGGCCGGAGCGGCCCGCACCGAGCTGTGCGTCGCGCTCGGCGCCACCGGCGGCATCACGCCGAGCCCCGGCCTCCTCGCCGCCCTGGTCGACGAGCGCCGCGCCCGCTCGGCCGCCGGGCTGCACGCGACCGGCGTCCACGTGCTCGTCCGGCCCCGTCCGGGCTCGTTCGTCTACGACGCCGACGAGCTCGACGTGCAGGTCCGCGACGTCCGTGCCGCGGTCGAGGCCGGTGCCGACGGCGTCGTGGTGGGCGTGCTGACCCCGGACGGGCGCGTCGACACCGCGGCCCTCGCGGCCCTGGTCGAGACCGCCGACGGCCGCGAGGTCACCTTCCACCGGGCGGTCGACGCCGTCGAGGACCCGTTCGCCGTCCTCGACGCCCTCGCGGCCGCCGGCGTCACCCGGGTGCTGTCCTCCGGGGGCGCGGCCCGCAGCATCGACGGCGTGCGCCGGCTCGCCGCGATGGTCGAGCACACCGGCGGCGCCGTGCAGGTCATGGCGGGCGGCGGGGTGCGACCGGTCGACGTCGGGGCGCTCGTCGCCGCCGGGGTCGACGCGGTGCACCTGTCCGCGTCGCGCCCCGTCGCGGGGGACGGCGGCGTCGGCGGGGGCGGGGCGTCGGGGCACGCCGTCACGGACGCGGGCCTGGTCGCGCAGGCCGTGGCGGCGCTCGCACGGGGGTAGCGCCTCGCTACGGTGGGCGGCATGGCGATCATCCACCAGGCGACGCTCACCCCCTCCAAGGCCGAGCTGGTCGCGCGGTGGCTGCCCCGCCAGGCGTGGTTCGACGGCCCGGTGACGACCGCCCGGCCCGTCGCCGCCTACCGGTTCGACGACCCGGACGGCGAGGTCGGCATCGAGTCGCACCTGCTCGACGTGGCGGGTCGCCTCGTGCACGTCCCGCTGACGTACCGCGGGGCCGCCCTCGCCGGTGCCGAGGCGCGGCTGGTCGGCACCATGGACCACTCCGTCCTCGGCACCCGCTGGGTGTACGACGCACCGGGCGACCCCGTCTACCGCGCCGAGGTCGTCCGCGTCATCCGCGCGGAGGGCCGCCAGGTCCGGATGTTCGTCGAGACGCCCGAGGGCCCCGTGGAGCGCGAGCCCTCGATGCAGGTGCGCGGGCGCGGCGTGCCGGACGACCTCGGCGCGGAGCCGCGGGTCGAGGTCGTGCGCTTCCCCGGGACCGGGAGCGCGCCGAGGACCGGGACCCTCACCGGTACCTGGCCCGGGCAGGACGAGCCCGCCACGCTGGTCCGGCTGCTCCCGCGGGCGGCCTGACCCTCGCCCGCGCGAGGGGGTGCACCGGGCCGGTGGACGAGCGGCGCGACGTCACGAAGGACCGCGGCCGCGCGACGCCCGGTGGTCGACGGCCACGGCGACCCGGACGCCGCCGCCGGGTTCCACGAGGTGGTCGAGGCGCTGCGGCGCCTCGGTGGCCCGGCCCCGAGCCCAGCGCCCACGACCTGTCAGCGGTCGTCCAGCCGACGCCCAGGCGAGGGACCTAGGCTGCCCCGGTGAGCCTGCCGCCGCCCGGGACGCCGGACCCCGCCGCCCTCCCGGGCGCCGCGCACGACGCCGCGTCCCCGTCCGCCGCGTCGGCCCCCACCCCGTACGGCCCCGGCACCCCGCCGGTCTCCGACCGCGCCCGGCGTCGCCGCCTGACCGTGGAGGTGTGGATCGTCCTCGGCCTGTCGCTGGGCAAGTCCGGCGTGTACGCGCTGGTGAACATCGTGGCGCGGCTGACCGCCGGCACCCCGCTGGCGCAGCAGTCGACGACGCTCAACGCCAGCCGGTCCGAGCGGCCCTACCTCGACCTCGTCTACCAGCTGCTCTCGATCGGGTTCGCCCTGGTCCCGGTGGCGCTCGCCCTGTACCTGCTGTCGGGAGGAGGTCGCAGCGCGGTCCGCCGCATCGGCCTCGACCGGGCGCGGCCGCTGCGCGACCTGGGCGTCGGCGTCGGGCTGGCGGCCCTCATCGGGCTGCCCGGCCTCGGTCTGTACGTCGTGGGGCGGGCCGTGGGCATCACGGTCGAGGTGCAGGCCTCCGCGCTGGACGCGGCGTGGTGGACGGTCCCGGTGCTGATCCTCGCCGCGCTGCAGAACGCGCTGCTCGAGGAGGTCGTCGTCGTCGGCTACCTGGTGGAGCGGCTCCGGGAGCTGCGGTGGCGCTCCCCGGCGATCGTGGTGGCGAGCGCGCTGCTCCGCGGCTCGTACCACCTCTACCAGGGCATCGGCCCGTTCCTCGGGAACGTGGTGATGGGCCTGGTGTTCGCGGAGTACTACCGGCGACGGCGACGCACGATGCCGCTGGTGGTCGCGCACACGGTGCTCGACGTGGTGGCGTTCGTCGGGTACGCGCTGATCCCGGTGGAGTGGCGCGAGGGGCTCGGGATCCGCTGAGCCGTCAGGCGGCGGTCGACCCGCCGGGGCCGTCCGGCGTCCGGGACGCCCCGGCCGACGACAGCTGCCGCGCGAACGACCGGGTCGCGAAGCCCGACACCACCATGACGACACCGCCGACGAACGCGAACAGCCCGTACACCGTGACGATGACGTCGACGGTGCCCTGCGGCTTGATCGCGAGCAGCAGGCCGAACAGGAACGCGATCAGCCCGAACACGAGCGTCCCCGCCCAGGCGAGGTCCCGGGCCCGGAACTGCGTCACGGCGACCACCACCGCGGTCACGCCGAGCACGAGCACCCACAGCGCCAGCAGGTAGAACAGCACGAGGGCGGTCACGCCGGGCCACAGCATGATGACCGCGCCGAACCCGATCGAGACCAGGCCCTCGGCGACCAGCCAGCCGAGCCCGGGCCGGCCCCGGGCGAGCAGCGCCTGGAGCAGCACGACCAGGCCGTCGGCCACCGCGAACACGCCGAACACCCACACGAGGGCGACCAGCGTGCCGAGCGGCTCGACCAGCAGCAGCAGGCCGAGCACCACGAGCAGCAGCCCCCGGAGCACCGGCAGCCACCACACCGAGCGCAGCACCGCTGCCAGCCGCGAGTCCAGGTTCTCCGCCATGACCGCCTCCGCCCCCTCGAGCACGTCGTCGCCGGTCACGCTAGACCTCCGCCCTCATCCTCGCGACGGAGACGCGGCGGGCGCGGGTCATCCCCGGGGACGGAATCGCCGGGCGGGTGCTCGCGGACGCCACCCGTGCGCGCCCCGCTGCCTAGACTCCACCTCGTGCCCGACGCCTCGACCCACGCGCCGGCGGCGTCCGGTCGACCCGACGACGCCGCCGCGGGCGCGCCCGGCCCCGGGACCGGGCTGGACCGCCCGCAGGTCGTCGACACCCCCGAGGTGCGGGTGCACCACCCGAGCGACCTGCTCGGCGTCGTGCTCAGCGTGCTGGGCGCGGTCGCCGTGATGGTCCTGGCCACCTACGCGCACAACACCACCAGCGGCGTCGCCGAGGACGTGCAGGGCTTCGCGGGCCTGCTGCGGCAGATCCTCATCGTGCCGGTCGCGCTGCTCGAGACCGTCGTGACCTTCGTCGTCCCGATCGCGGTGCTGGCGGAGCTCGCGGTGCGGCGGCTCGGGCGGCAGATGATCGAGGCGTCCGTCGCGGCGATCCTCGCGGTGCTGGTGTCGTCCTCCGCGACCTGGCTGATCGAGAACCTCGGCTCCGACCAGCTGGTCGCCGGGCTCTCGGTGCGGCTCGCCGGCGTGCTCACGCTGACGATCCCGGGCTACATGGCGCTGATCGCGGGGCTGCTGACCGCCACGGGGCCGCGCACCCGCCGGCGCACCGTCTCCTGGTCCTGGAACCTGGTGTGGGTCGCCGTCGGCATCCTGGTCATCACCGCGGGCGTGTCCCTGCCCGGCGTCGCCGTGGCCCTGCTCGTGGGCCGGGCGAGCGGCCAGGCCGTCCGGTACCTCTCCGGCGTGACCTCCGAGCGCGCGTACGGCGCCAGCCTCGTCGCCGGCGTGCGCCGCGCGGGCTGGCACCCGCTGGTCCTCGCCCGCGTCCCCGACGCGGACACCGACGGCACGGCCCCCGACGACGCCCCCGGGACCCCCGCGGCACGCGCGGTGGTCCGGTACGCCGACCACCGCGTGTACGAGATGACGACCGACGACGGACGCCAGCTCGACGTGCTCGTGCTCGACGGCGACCGGCAGGTGATCGGCGTGCTCAGCCGGCTGTGGCGGTCGCTGCGGCTGCGCGGCCTCGACGGGCGCTCCGTGGTGTCGCTGCGGCAGGCCGCCGAGCGGGCCGCGCTGCTGTCCTACACGGCGACCGCGGCGGGCGTGCGCACCCCCGCGCTGCGGGGCATCGCGGAGGCCGACTCCTCGATGATCCTCGTCCAGGACCGGGTGGCCGACGCGACGCCGCTCGCGGACCTCGACGCGGAGCAGATCACCGACGACGTGCTGCGGGAGGTCTGGGCGCAGCTCGGCACCGCGCACGACGCGGGGCTGGCGCACCGGGCGCTGACCAGCGACGCCATCCTGGTCGGCGACAGCGGCGGGCGCCCCGTCGTCTGGCTGGTCGGCTGGGAGCAGGGCGACGTGGCGTCCTCCGAGCTCGCGCAGCGGATGGACCGCACCCAGATGGTCGCGCTGCTCGCCCTGCGGGTCGGGCCGGCCCGGGCGCTGGAGTCGGCGGTCGCGGTGCTGCCCGACCCGGACATCGCCGCGATCGGCCCGCTGCTGCAGACCGTCACCCTGCCCCGCCGCACCCGTGAGGAGCTGCGGGCGCACAAGGAGGTGCTGGCCGAACTGCGGTCCGCCCTCGTGGCGCGGCTGCCGGAGGCCGACGTCGAGCCGGTGCAGCTGATCCGGTTCGGCGCCCGCACGGTGCTGACGATCCTGCTGACCACCGCCGCCGTCATCATCCTGCTGACGTCGATCAACCTGCAGACGATCCTCGAGGCGCTGCAGTCGACCGACTGGCGGCTCAGCGTGCTGGCGTTCGCGCTCGGCATGGCGACGCTCTTCGGCGCCGCGCTGTCGCTGGTCGCGTTCTCGCCGGTCCGGCTCTCGCTCTGGCGCGCGACGGTCGCGCAGTCCGCGTCGACCTTCGTCGCCCTCGCGGCTCCCGCCGGGATCGGGCCGGCCGCCCTGAACCTGCGCCTGCTGACCCGCCGCGGCACCTCGACCTCGCTCGCGACCGCGACCGTCGCGCTGGTCCAGGTCTCGCACTTCGTCGTGACGCTGCCGATGCTGCTGGTGCTCTCCGTCGCCTCGGGCACGAACCAGCTCGAGCGGTTCACGGTGTCGCCGGTGGTCGTCATCGCGGTCGCCGTGCTGGCCGCGCTGATCGGCGGTGCGCTGCTGGTGCCCCGGGTGCGGGGCTGGGTGGCCACGAAGACGCTGCCGACCGTGCAGCAGACCTGGCCGCGGCTCATCGAGGTGGTCGGGCAGCCGTGGCGGCTCGCGATCGGCCTGGCCGGCAACCTCGTCACGACGTTCGGCTACATCCTGGCGTTCGAGGTGTGCCTGCTCGCGTTCGGCCAGCACCTGTCGATGGTGCAGGTCGCGATCGTCTACCTGGCGGGCAACACAGCCGGGTCGATCGCCCCGACCCCCGGCGGCATCGGCACCACCGAGATCGCGATCGCCGGCGCCCTCACGGTGATCGGCGTGAACCCCGGCGTCGCGACGTCGGTGGCGGTGCTGTTCCGGGTGCTGACGTACTGGCTGCGCATCCCGGTCGGCTGGGCGTCGATGCGCTACCTGCAGCGCGTGGGCGAGCTGTAGCCGCGGCGCTCAGGAGGCGGAGGTGCACTCCCGCTGCGCCGGCACGAGGTCGGCGTGCGCGGCGCGCGTCGCCGCGATGCGGGACCAGGAGGAGAGGCGGGAGGCCGTGCGCCCGACGGTGTCGGGCCGGAGCTCGGCACCGGTGCGGTCCCGCTCGGCCGGCTCGAAGAAACCGCGCTGTTCCATGGGGAGTCCTTCGTTCGGCAGCCCGGCTGACCTGCGGGGGTCCCGTGGCTTTGCGTCCCCTCCTCGCGGAGGGTTTGCCCTTGTCGCTGACGTCCCTGACTGTAGGCCCGCACCGACCGTGACGGAAGGGGGTGCGGGTGAAAACCCGGTACACAACGCCCATTTCACCCACTCGGGCCAAATCCGACATACTGCACAGACCGGGCGGAGGTGCGCCGGCGGCACGAACCCGCAGGTCAGCGCCTCGGCAGCCCTGACGGCCCTGTCGCCCGGTCGGGCGGCCCCGGCGCCCCCGGGCGTCCACCCCGTGGACATCCGTGTCGGATCAGCGGCCGCCCGGTGCCCCGACCACCCACTCCAGCGGCCGCCCGGGACACTCCATCGGGTGCCCGCGCCCGGGCCGAGGTCGTCACCCGCGGGCGAGGTCGTCGTCCGTCCGTGACGACCTCGCGCGTCCGTGACGACCTCGCGCGTCCGTGACGAGCACCACGCCGGACGCCGGACGCCGTCAGGTCAGCCCTGCGGCACCGCCCGGAGGAAGTCCTCCAGCAGCGGCCCGGACGTGGTCGAGCCGAAGTCGCCGGTCTCGACGAACACGGCGACCGCCAGGTCGCCGTACCCCGCGATCATCCACGCGTGGTTCGCGAGCTCGTCGCCCGATCCGTACTGCGCGGTGCCGGACTTCGCGATCACCTCGGCCCCCGGCACGTCCTGCAGGAAGTCCCCGCCCCCGTCCGTCACGACCGAGCGCATCATCGAGCGCAACGCGCCGGCCTCGGCCGTCGTCAGCGGCGCGGCGACCTCCGGCGCCGGGGTCGGCGTCGCCTCGTCGAGCACCAGCCGCGGGGTGACGCGGGCGCCGGCCACCACGGACGCCGCCACCGTCGCCATCCCGAGCGGCGTGGCCTGGACGCGGGCCTGGCCGATCATCGACGCGGCGTGGTCGGTCCCGCCCTCGTCGTCCGTCGGCACGGAGCCGAGCGTGCCCGCGAAGCCCAGGTCGGCGCCGTCGACGATCCCGAGCGCCGCCGCCGCGTCCGCGAGCGCCTGCTGCGGCGCCTGACCGGCCGCGGTGAGGAACGCCGTGTTGCAGGACTCGGCCACGGCGGTGCGCAGCGTGATGTCGCCCAGCGCGTCGGCCGGGTAGCCGGGGTAGTTCGAGAACTCGCGGCCGTCGACGGTCGCCGTGGCGGGGCAGGTGACCGTGCTGTCCGGGGTGAGGCCGGCGCGGAGCAGCGCGAGCGAGGACGCGATCTTGAACGTGGACCCCGGCGCGTACAGCCCGAGCGTCGCCGTCGACATGCCCCCACCCCCGGGACCGCTCGCCGCGGCCAGGATCTCCCCGGTGGACGGCCGGATCGCGACGACCGCGCTCGCGCTGCCGGTCACCCGCGCCACGACGTCCTCGGCCGCCTGCTGCACGGCCGGGTCGAGCGTGGTGCGCAGCGGCTCACCCGCCTGCGGTTCCACGTGGAACAGCTCGCGCTCCTCCGCCGACCCCTCGCTCGCGGCGACGACCGTCAGCCCGGGCAGCCCGCGCAGCTGCGCGTCGAACTGCTTCTGCAGCCCACCCAGCCCGGTCAGGTCGCCCGCGACCACGGCACCCTCCGACTCCTCGACGATCTCCGCGGTCGCCTCCCCCACGGTCCCGAGCACGGGGCGCGCGAACGCCCGGGTGGGCGCCAGCGGCAGCGACGTCGCCAGGGCGTTCACCCCGGGGAGCGCCTGCAGCGCCGCGACGTCGTAGGCGGGGTCGCCGTCGCGGACGACGATCGCCTCGACGTAGGCCCGCTCCCCCGCCGCCGCGACCTGCGCCGCGTAGGCCTCGGGGTCCGCCCCGAGGGCCGCGGCCAGCCCGCGCGCGGCGGCGTCGGTCTCCTCCGGGGTCACCCGCGTCTTGTCGATGCCGATCCGCCACACGGGTCGGTCCTCGACCAGGACGGCGTCCCCGGCCCCGAGCACGTCGGCCCGCTCCGCCTGCACGCGGTGCACGGCCAGCGCCTCGTCGGTCGCCAGCGACGGGGCGAGCAGCATCGTCGACCAGCGCACGCGCCAGGCGTCGTCCACCCGGACCAGGGACGCGTGCGTCGCGTACGTCCAGTCGGTGTCGCTCGCGTCGACGTCCCACGTGAACGTCAGCTCGGTCGAGGCGGCGTCCTCGTCCGCCTCGTCGACGGCGACGGGCGCGGCCGCGACCTCCGGGGTCCACGGGTCCAGGCCGGCGTAGGCGGCGGCGCGCAGCTCGCCGGCCTCCGTCGCCGTCGCACCGTCCAGCGGGACGTCGGTGAAGTCGCCGGAGGCGATCGCGGCGGCCAGCGCGTCGGCGACGTCCTGGCGCTCGTCCGCGCCGCCGCCCGTGCACGCGCCGAGCCCGGCGACCAGCGCGGCGGCCGCACCGAGGGCCACCGCGCGGCGCCACCGCGCTCCCCGTCCCGCGCTCCCCGCCCGGGTCCCGCCCGTCGCGCCCGACCTGTCCCCCGCCGCACCCCAGCCACGCACCGGCCGACTCCTCGTCCTCATCGGGTCCCCGGGCACCGCGCCTCCGGAGCACCGCCAGCCTAGAGAGGCTGACCTGGGCCGACGGGCGAAACGGTCCGCGACCTCGCACGGAAGATGTGCGGATGCTGTGCGCACGCCCGCGGCGCCCCCGCACCGGTTGACGGCCGCGCCCGGGTTGTCTGGAATGGGGCGATGTCACCTCCGGCGCCCACCGACGCGTCCTGCAGTCCCGTGCGGCGAGCCCGCGCCCCGCGCACACCCGGCCGGGGGGCTCGCCGCTGATGGACGCCGAGACCTGGGGCAGCATCGGCCTCGTCCTGCTCTTCATCCTGATCGGCGGGGTCTTCGCCGGGACGGAGATCGCTCTGGTCTCCCTGCGGGAGAGCCAGATCAACCGGCTGGAGCGGCAGAGCGCCCGCGGCGCCCGGGTGGCGTCCGTGGCGCGCGACCCGAACCGGTTCCTCGCGGCCGTCCAGATCGGCGTCACCGTCGCCGGGTTCTTCTCCGCCGCGTACGGCGCGTCGACGATCGCGCCCGACTTCGCGCCGGCGATCGAGGCGCTCGGGGCGTCCGAGGCGCTGGCGAGCACCCTCGCGCTCGTGCTGCTCACGCTGGTCATCGCGTACCTGTCGCTCGTGCTCGGCGAGCTGGTGCCGAAGCGGATCGCGCTGCAGCGCTCGGCCCGGGTCGCGCTCGCCGTCGCCCCGCCGCTCGACCGGTTCGCGACCCTCATGCGGCCCGTCGTCCGGCTGCTCTCCGCGTCGACGAACCTGCTGGTGCGGCTGTTCGGCGGCGACCCGCACGCCGCCGGCGAGGAGATGTCCGAGGCCGAGCTCCGGGACCTCGTCATCGCCCACCAGGGCCTGCCCGAGGACGAGCGACGCATCCTCGGCGACGTGTTCGAGGCGACCGACCGGTCCGTGGCGGAGGTGATGCGCCCGCGCGGCGAGGTGCGGTTCCTGGAGGCCGACCTGCCGCTGCCCGCGGCGCTCGACCGGGTCCGGGACCAGCCGTGGTCCCGCTACCCCGTGATCGGCGAGGACTTCGACGACGTCCTGGGGTTCCTGCACATCCGCGAGCTCCTGGACACCCCCGCACGCCCCGACGTGCGCGTCCGCGACGTCATGCGGGAGATCGTCGTGCTGCCCGGCACCAACAAGCTGCTGCCGTCGCTGTCCCGGATGCGGGGCGAGGGCGTGCACATCGCGGTGGTCGTCGACGAGTACGGCGGCACCGACGGCATCGTCACCCTCGAGGACCTGGTCGAGGAGCTGGTCGGCGACATCCGCGACGAGTACGACACGGCGGGGTCGTCCGGGGCCGAGGCCCGCGAGGGGGCACCCGGCTCCTACGACGCGGGCATCACCATCGAGGAGTTCGCCGAGCTCACCGGCATCCCGCTCGAGGACGGCCCGTACGAGACCGTCGCCGGGTTCGTGATCGCCCGGCTCGGGCGGCTCGGCGCCGTCGGCGACGCGGTGCCGGTCGACGGCCACCGCATCGAGGTGAGCGCGGTCGACGGCCGCCGGATCGCGCGGGTGCGCGTCGTCCCCCCGCCGGACGAGACCGGCGGCCCCGACGGGGCTGACGACACCGCCGGCCCCGGCCTGCCGGCGGGCCGGGACGACCCGCCGGCGCCGGCGTAGCGACGCCTCAGGCGGTCGCGTCGATCAGCAGCCCGCCCTGCACGACCGCGGCGAGGTCGGTCGTGGACACGCCCGCGTCGCTCAGCAGGTCCGCGAGCGTCGTGCCGCTGTAGAGCTGGTCGAGCAACGACGACGCGTCGGTGCCCAGCAGCGACGCGACCTGGTCGAGGGTGTCGCTCTGGTCGGGCGTGAGGACCTCGCCCCAGACGCCCGAGGACCCGCCCGGCGGCGGCCCGGCCGGTCCGCCCAGGCCGGTCTGGTCGACGAGCGCGGACACCATGTCCTCGACGCCGTCCATCTCCTGCAGGTCCGTCGGCGCGTCCGCGACCAGCGCGGCGACCAGGTCGTCCCGGCTGACGCCCTGCTCCTCGGCGAGGTCCGCGAGGCTCGCGCCGTCGGCCAGCGCCTCCATCACGTCGTCCGTCGACAGGCCCAGCACCTCGGCGGCCGCCTCGACGTGCCCGGGGACGCGCGAGGTGGCGGTACCGCTCGCGGCGGGCGCGGGCGGCGGCGCGGGCTGCGCGGTGCGGCTGGTGCTGCTGGTGCTGCTCGTCTGCAGCCGGACGGCGGACGTGCTGACGCCCTCGATGCTCATGGTGACCTCCGGTGTGCCGCGGACCCTCCGCCCGCACGCCCCGTCCATCGGCCGGGCGGGCCGGCCGCAGCGCCGTCCTGCCCCGATGGACAGCCGATCGACAGGTTCGGCACAGAAAGGGCCCTCTGCCTGTGAGAACGCCCTGGCCCCC
>DAMBCY010000054.1:14301-15712 GCA_032056255.1 Cellulomonas sp.
GCCCGCTGCTGCGGATGCGCGGTCGGCAGCCCTGCCGCACCCTGGGACGATCACGGCCCCGCTCCCGCACGCGGGTGTCCGAGGGAGGGGTCACGACCATGACTGAGCGCCCGGGCCGACTCGTCCTGGACCCGGCACCCGGGGCCGTCGCCCTGGGGCGCCGCTGGGCCGCCCGCCAGGCCGCCCGGGCGCACGCCGGGCCGGACGCGGCGCGCACCGTCGAGCTGCTCACCAGCGAGGTGCTGACCAACGCGGTCGTGCACACCCGCACCCCCCGGCACATCGCGGTGACCACGTGGTGCCACGACGGGTGCGTCCACGTCGCGGTGACCGACCCGGACCCCACGCTGCCCGTCGTCCGGCCCGGGAACCCCGCGCGGGTCGGCGGGAACGGGATGCGGATCGTGGCCGCGCTCGCGTCGCGGTGGGGCGTCGACCTGCATCCGGGCGGGGGGAAGACCGTGTGGTTCGAGACGCCGGTGGCCGCCGCGCGCGGGCTGCGGACGGCCTGACCACCGGCCCGCCGCGGACGCCGCGTCCGGTCCCGGAATGGGCCGGGGCGTCGCGGGGTTCGCACCCGGTATGAAGGCTGTCACGTACGAGACGTTCGGCGGCGCCGAGGTGCTGCGGGTGGGCGAGCGGCCCGAGCCGCACATCGGCCCCGACACGGTGCTGGTCAAGGTGGTCGCGGTGGGGCTGAACCCCGTCGACTACAAGATCCGCGAGGGCTACCTGCGGGGGCTGATCGACACCCGGCTGCCCGCGGTCCCCGCCTGGGACGTGGCCGGGATCGTCGTGGAGCCCGGCCTGGACACCCCCGAGCTGGTCGCCGGGGACGAGGTCCTCGCCTACGCCCGGAAGGACACGGTGGGCGACGGCACCCTCGCGGAGTACGTGGCCGTGCCCGTGCGCACCGCCGCGAAGAAGCCCGCCGGCCTGTCGTTCGAGCAGGCCGCCGCCCTCCCGCTCGCCGGGCTCACCGCGCTGCAGAGCATCCGCCGGTCGGGCCTCGGCGCCGGCTCGACGGTGCTGGTGCACGCCGCGGCCGGGGGCGTGGGATCGATGGCCGTGCAGCTCGCGGTGCACGCCGGCGCCCGCGTGGTCGGCACCGCCTCCGCGGGCAACCACGACTACCTGCGCTCGATCGGCGCCGAGCCCGTGGCCTACGGCGACGGGCTGGTCGAGGCCGCCCGCGCGCTCGCGCCCGCGGGCTTCGACGTGGTGCTCGACTACGTCGGCGGCCAGGCGATCGACACCGCCCCCGACCTGCTGGCACCCGGCGGGACGATCGTCTCCATCACCGACCCGCGCGCCCGCACCGAGCTCGGCGGGCACTACGTCTGGGTCCGCCCGGACAGCGCCGACCTCGCCGAGCTGGCGGCCCTGGCGGCGGAGGGCGTGGTGACCGTGG
>DAMBCY010000055.1:0-15690 GCA_032056255.1 Cellulomonas sp.
CTCCCCCGCCGGGACCCCCGGCCTGAAGATCTCCGTGTTCGGCACCGGCTACCTCGGCGCCACCCACGCGGTCGCGATGGCCGAGCTCGGCTTCGAGGTCCTCGGCGCCGACACCGACCGGGCCAAGATCGACGCGCTCGCCGCCGGCAAGGTGCCGTTCTACGAGCCCGGGCTCGACCCGCTGCTGGAGCAGCACCTCGCGACCGGGCGGCTGCGGTTCACGTCCGACCTCGACGCGGCGGCCGCGTGGGGCGACGTGCACTTCATCTGCGTCGGCACCCCGCAGATGAAGACCAGCCACGCGGCGAACCTGTCCTCCGTCGAGTCCGCCGCCACCACGATCGCCCGCAACCTCACGAAGGACGCGCTGGTCGTCGGCAAGTCCACCGTGCCCGTCGGCACCGCGGCGCGGCTGCGGGAGCTCGTCGCGGCGCACGCGCCCGCCGGGCGGTCGGTCGAGCTGGTGTGGAACCCGGAGTTCCTGCGCGAGGGCAAGGCGGTGGAGGACACCCTGCACCCCGACCGCATCGTGCTCGGCGGCGCGTCGCCGGCCGCCGAGGCCACGCTGCGCGCGGTGTACGCCGGGCCGATCGCCGAGGGCACCCCGGTCGTGGTCACCGACCTGCCGACCGCCGAGCTGGTCAAGGTCAGCGCCAACGCGTTCCTCGCCACGAAGATCTCGTTCATCAACGCGATCTCCACGGTCTGCGAGGCCGCCGGGGCCGACGTCACCGTGCTCGCGGACGCCCTGGGGCACGACGTGCGCATCGGCCGGCAGTTCCTCGACGCGGGGCTCGGGTTCGGCGGCGGCTGCCTGCCCAAGGACATCCGCGCGCTGATGCACCGCGCCAACGAGCTCGGCGCCCACCGCGCGTCGGCCCTGCTGCAGCAGGTCGACGAGATCAACATGGGCCAGCGCGAGCGGGTGCTGGACATGGCGGTCGAGGCCTGCGGCGGCTCCGTGCTGAACCGGCGGATCGGCGTCCTGGGCGCCGCCTTCAAGCCGGACACCGACGACGTGCGGGACTCCCCCGCGCTGAACGTCGCGGCGGCGTTGCACCTGCGCGGCGCCCAGGTCACGGTCTTCGACCCGGAGGCCGGCGACACCGCGCGCCGGTCGTTCCCGACGCTGTCCTACGCCACCTCGATCGAGGAGGCCGTCGAGGGCTCCGACGTCGTGCTGGTGCTGACGGAGTGGGACGAGTTCGCGGCCGCCGACGCCGACCGGCTCGCCACGCTCGCGGCCACGCCGCGGGTGGTCGACGCCCGCGGCAGGCTCGACCCGCGGCGCTGGCGGGACGCGGGCTGGTCGTTCGCCGGCCTCGGGCGGCCGGCGGCCTGACGCCTGCGGTACACCGCCCGGGGAGGGCTCCCTCCCGCACCGTCCCCCGCACGTCCCGCACGTCGAGCGGGCGCCGGGTGTCGCCGGAACGCCCCGCGGACCGCGATCCTGCGCCCGCTCGACGCGATCCGCGGGTCTGGTGCCTGTCGGTGGGCGGTGGTCTGATGGGGCTTCGACCGGGCGCGACCGGTGTGCGCGGTCCCGTAGGTCCAGGAGGACCCGCGATGAGCGTGCACGAGAAGCCCTGGGCCGACGGCACCCCCTGCTGGGCCGAGCTCGCCGTCCCCGACCTCGAGCTCGGCCGGCAGTTCTACGGCGCGCTGCTCGGCTGGGAGTTCCGCGCCGGGCCCGAGGAGACCGGGTTCTACAGCGAGGGGCTGGTCGGCGGGCGGACCGTCGCGGCGCTCAACGGCTCCCTGCCCGGCGGGCCCGGCTCGCCCGTCGCCTGGCTCACCTTCCTCGCCACGTCCGACGTCACCGCCGCCGCCGAGCGCGCCGCGGCCGCGGGCGGGCAGGTCGTCGCGCCGCCGACGGACGTCATGGGCTTCGGCCGCATGGCGGTCGTCGTCGACCCCGCCGGCGCCCCCGTGGCGCTCTGGCAGGCCGGCAGCTCGATCGGCGCCGAGGTGGCGGACGAGCCCGGCGCGCTGATCTGGACCGAGCACCTGTCGGCCGGCCGCGCCGCCGCGCAGGAGTTCTACGCGCAGGTCGCCGGGTACACCTACACCGACATGAGCGCCCCGGGCTTCGACTACGCGAGCGCGGAGCTCGACGGCCGGACGGTCGCGGGGTTCGGCGGCCCGGCCGGGATCGTCGGGACGGAGGCGCCGCACTGGGCGGTGTACTTCGCGGTGACCGACACCGACGCCGCGGCCGCCGAGGCCGTGCGGCTCGGCGGGTCGGTGTTCGCGGCGGCGCAGGACTCGCCGTACGGACGGCTCGCCGGGATCACGGGCGTGTTCGGGGAGCGGTTCTGGCTGATGTCGACCGACGAGCCGAGCAGCCCCGCCGCGGGCTGAGCCGGGGCGCGCGGCTACCCTCGACGTCGTGCTCGCTCCCGACGCCTCCCCCGACCCGCGTCCCGGGGACGCGTTCCAGCACGCGCAGCAGGTCGCGGGCGAGCCGCTCCGGACCTTCCACCCCCGGCGGGCGGCCCTCGGCGGCCGGCGCACGGACGCCCTGACCCGGCTGTGGCCGCGGTACGGGTTCTCGGTGCACGACCCCGGGCTCGGTCTGGCCCCGACCGGGCCGGACGGGCTGCTCGATGCGGCCCGCCTGTTCGGCCGCACAGCACCGCTGGTGCTGGAGATCGGGTCCGGCATGGGCGACGCGACCGTCGAGATGGCCGCCGCCGACCCCGCCCGGGACTACCTCGCCGTCGAGGCGCACCTGCCGGGCGTCGCGAACCTCGTCGCGCTCGTCGACGAGCGCGGGCTGACGCACGTCCGGGTCGCGCACGGCGACGCGCTGGACCTGGTGCGCCGGGTGCTCGCACCCGCGTCGCTCGACGCGGTGCACGTGTTCTTCCCGGACCCCTGGCCGAAGGCCCGGCACCACAAGCGCCGCCTCGTCGCGCCCGAGCACGTCGCCCTGCTCCGCGACCGCCTCGTGCTCGGCGGGACCCTGCACTGCGCCACCGACTGGGAGCCGTACGCCGAGCAGATGCTCGAGGTCGTCGCCGCGGACCCCGGCCTGACGAACCCGCACGACGGCTACGCCCCGCGCCCGGCCCACCGCCCGGTCACCAAGTTCGAGGCCCGCGGCGTCGCGGCCGGCCGCGCCCCGCGCGACGTGATCGCGACCCGCACCCGCTGACCGCGTCCCGCACCGAGGGAGGGTCCGACACGTCGACGGTGCCCTCACCGGAGCACCCCGCCGCCACCCCGAGACCTCCCTCGACGCGCGGGAGGCACCGAGGGTCAGGGGGCGGTGAGGGTCTCGAGGCGGACGACGCGGTCGGCGGTGCGGACGGCGCCGGGGCGGTGCGCGATGACCAGGACCGTCCGGCCGCGCGCCGCCTCGGCGAGCGCGTCCTGGATCTCCGCCTCGGTGGCGACGTCCAGCTGGCTCGTGGCCTCGTCCAGGACGAGCACCGGGGCGTCGAGCAGCAGGGCCCGCGCGATGGCGACCCGCTGGCGCTGCCCCCCGGACAGCCGCTCGCCGAGCTCGCCGACCCGGGTTGCGTACCCGTCCGGCATCGCCGTGACCGCGTCGTGCAGGGCGGCGCGCCGGCAGGCGGCCTCCAGGTCCGCGTCGGTGGCGTCCGGGGCCGCGAGCCGCAGGTTCGCCGCGAGGGTGTCGTTGAACAGGTAGGTGCTCTGCCCGACGACCGCGACGTGCCGGCGCAGGTCCTCCAGGGTGACGTCGCGGACGTCGACGCCGCCGAGCAGCACCCGGCCGCCGTCCGGGTCCCAGGCGCGGGTCAGCAGGTTCACCAGGGTGGACTTGCCCGACCCCGACGCGCCGACGACCGCCGTGGTGCTACCCGCGGGGACGTGCAGGTCGACGCCGTCCAGGACCGGGCGCGGCGGTGCGACCGGGTCGCCGGCGGCGGGGTCGTCGGCGTCGAGGTCGAGCGGTGGGTAGGTGAAGGCGACGCCCTCGAACCGGATGTCGAGCGGCCCGTCGGGCAGCGGGACCGGCTGCGCGGGCGACGACGTCGCGGGGGCGGCGTCGGTGATCCGCCAGACGCGGCGGGCCGACGCGAACGCCTGCTCCAGGTCGGGCGCGACGTCCTCGACCGCCAGCACCGGGGTGAACACCGCCAGGGACAGCACGACCGCGACCGCGTAGTCGGGCCAGGCCAGCGCTCCGGCGGACACCCGCGCGGCGCCGACCAGCGCGACCGCCACGACCGCGCCGGTCATGAGCACCGCGTTCGCGGCGCGGCGCCGGGCGGTCCAGGCCGCGAGCCCGTCCAGCCCCCGGGTGACCTCCGCGGCGACGTCCCGGGCCTCGGCCCGGCGCCGGTCGGCCGCGCCGAACGCCAGCACCTCCCGCACGCCCTGCAGCGACTCGGTGACGAGCTGCGCGAGCCGGCCGCGGGCGGCGCGGACGCGGGTCGCGGCGGCGGCGCTCGGCTCCCGGCCCCAGCCGGGGACCAGGGCACCGACCAGGACGAGGAACGGCAGCAGCAGCACGGCGAGCACCGGGTCGTACCCGGTCGCCAGCACCACCAGCACCACCACGGGCACGACGACGGCGCTGATCGCGGGGACGAGGGTGTGCGCGAAGAACACCTCGACGCGGTCGACGTCCTTGGTGGCGCGGTTCACCAGGTCGCCGGTGCGGCGGGACAGCACGCCCGCCGGTGCCTGCGGCGCGAGCCGGTCGTAGAAGTCCACCCGCAGCATGGCGAGCGCCCGGAACGCGACCGCGTGGCCGGTGAGCTGCTCCAGGTAGCGCAGCAGCCCCTTGACCAGCGACAGCACGACGAGCGTCCCGACCACGGGCGCGATCGGCGCGGCGGGGTCGTCGGCGACGCGCGCCGCACCCCCCGCGCCGACGGCGAGCATCGCGATGCCGAGCAGCATCCCGACGACGCGGCAGGCCAGCGACGCGGCGAGGGGCGGCAGCACCGGGCGGCCGAACCGCACGAGGCGGCGGGAGATCGCCGCGCGGGACAGCGGGACGCCGGTCACCGCCGGGGCGGTGCCCCGGGCCGGGATCGCGGTCACCGGGTCACCTCCGGGGTCGCGCCGGCGACGACGTCCGGCCCGGCGGCCAGGCCGGACAGGTCGAGCGCGCGGGCGTAGTACGAGTCGACGCTGCCGAGCCGGTCCGGTGGTCCCTGCTCGACGATCCGGCCCTCGGCCAGCACCAGGACCTCGTCGGCGCCGCGGACCGTGCTCAGCCGGTGCGCGACCACGACGACCGTGCGGCCCTCGCCCGCGCGCTCCAGCGCCTCGACCAGCGCGGTCTCCGACGCGGCGTCGACCTGGCTGGTGGGCTCGTCGAGCAGCAGGATTGGCGCGTCCTTGAGCAGGGCGCGCGCGACCGCGAGCCGCTGCGCCTGGCCGCCGGACAGCGACAGCCCGCGCTCGCCAACCCGGGTCGCGAGGCGGTCCGGGAACGCCCGGACGTCGTCGGCGAGGTTGGCCTGCGCGAGCACGTCCCACAGCCGGTCGTCGTCGGCACCGGGCGCCGCGAGCCGCAGGTTGTCCGCCAGGGTGCCGGTGAACAGGTAGGTGGACTGCGCGACGACGGCCGTCTGCGCGCGCACCCAGGCGACCGGGACCGTGGTGGCGTCGTGCCCGCCGACCCGGACGGTGCCGGACGCCGGGCGCAGGTGCGCCTGGAGCAGCGCGGCGACCGTGCTCTTGCCGGAGCCGGACGGGCCGATGAGGGCGACCCGGCCGCCGCGGGGCACCGAGAACGAGACGTCGTCGAGCACCGGTCGGCCACCCGGGTAGGCGAACGAGACGCGGTCCAGGGCGACGGCCTCGGCCGGGGCCGCCTCGTCGTCCGGCGCGGGCGGGGTGAGCAGGGTGCTGGTCGCCGGGGCACGCACACCCGGGGCGTCACCGGCGACGGGCACGGTGTCGAGCACCGCCTCGATCTCGCGCACGGCGGCCCGGCCACCCATGCCGACGTAGAAGAACTGCCCGACCCGGTCGAGCGGCTCGAGCAGCACGGTGGACACCAGCACGACCGCGACGGCCTGCCCGGGGGTGATCGCCCCGTCGCGCAACCGCAGCATCGCGAGCCCGGCCGCCGCCGCGACCATCGCGAGGGAGAACGACGAGTCGATGACGAGCAGCACGATCTGGTTGCGCGCGAGCAGGCGCATCACCATGCGGCGCAGGTGCTCGGCGGAGCGCGCGAGCTCGGCACCCTGGGCCGCCGCCCGGTTGAACGCGGCGGCGGTCGGCAGGCCCTGGATGGCGTCGAGGAACTGCGCGGCGAACCGGCGCGAGGTCGTCCGGTACTGCATCGAGACGCCCCGGAACGCGCGCTGGAAGCCGCCGACCAGCACCGGGATCCCCGGCACCGCGAGGGCCAGCCAGCCGGCGACCACCCCGTCGACGGTCGCACCGAGCAGGACCAGCGCGACCACGGGAACCGTCATCGAGGCGATGATCGGGAACCGGAAGGTGGTCTCGTAGGACGACGCGCGCTCGACGCCGTCGGTCGCGGTCGACACGAACCGGCCGGACCGCTCCTGCGTCCGGAAGGCCACGCCGAGGCGGAACACCTGGTCGAGCAGCACGTCGCGCCGGACGGCCTCGCGGGGGCCGACCGCGCGGAGGCTGGTGCGCGGCCCGGCGAAGGCGGCGGCGGCGAGGACGAGCACCGCGCCGACGACCACCCCGATCACGCCGCCCGGGACCGGGTCGCCCGTGCGCGCGGCGTCGAGCACCGCACCGACCGCGAGGAACACGGTCGTCGTCGCGGCGGCGACCACCCAGGTCAGGAGGGCAGGGGCGAGGACCACCGCCCGGGACACCTCGGGGGTGACCGGGGCGCCCGGGGGCCGCACGACGGGACCCGCGGCGGCGGGGCGGCCGCCCGGGTGCCCGGCCGGGCGCGCGGGGCCCGCACCGGGTTGGCCGCCGGGGTGGCCGGGTGCCGCCGCGGGGCTCGGGCGGTGCGGGCTGGTCATGCGCGTGGGGTCCTCGTGGTCGGGGGTGGCGAGAAGTCGTCGCGCCGGACACCGTGCCACGCGCGGGAGGCGGGCGCGAGCGCCGGGCCGGGAACGGGCCCGGCGGTGCCGGCCCGACGCCCGGACCGTGCTCGCGGCCCGGGCGGCGAGCGGGGCGGCGCGACCCCTCCGGTCGCGCCGCCCCACCCGGTCAGGCCGCGGCCGGAGCCGTCCGGCGGCGGCGGACCGCCACCACCAGGACCGCACCGAACAGCAGCAGCGCGGCCGCGAAGCCGACCGCGTCTCCGGTGTCCGCACCGGTGGTGGCCAGGCTGCCCGACGCGGCGTCGCACTCGACCTCCGCGCCCAGCGGCAGCGTGAACGACACCGGGTCGAGCGCCTCACCCGCGGAGTAGAAGCCCTCGAACACCGTCGCGCCCGCGGCGGTGAGCGTCGCGGGGACGCCCGACCACGCGACCTGCGACGCGCCCGACGAGGACGAGCCCGCCGCCAGGTCCAGCGTCGCCAGCGCGACGCGCGACGAGCCGGACGCGCTCGCGACCGTCATCGACAGGGTCGCCGACGAGCCGCTGGTCACCCGGACCTGCGGGTCCGAGAACGTCAGGTCGAGCGTGCCGCCGTGCCCGGTGAAGTGCACCGAGCCGGACCAGGCCGTCGAGCCCAGGCCCTGCTCCGTGTTGTACCGGCCGGTGCCGCCCGACCACGTCCACGGGCCGCTGCCCGCGACGCCGGAGGCGCTGATCGAGCCGTTCGCGATCGGGCCGGTCACGTAGGACCGGAACGACTCCCGCACGCCCCACGTGAACGAGGCGCCCGAGACGGCCCGCGCGACGCAGACCGCGGGGGCGGCCTCGACGGTGAGGGGGAACTCGAGCGTCTGGTTCGCGCCGATCAGCACCAGCGTGTGCTGGCCCGCCGGGGTCGAGGCCGGGATCGTGAACGTCACGGCCAGGGTCCCGGACGCGTCGGCGGTCAGGCCGCTCGCCAGGAGCACCGGGTCGGAGTGCAGC
This sequence comes from Cellulomonas sp., assembly GCA_032056255.1. GTDB lineage: Bacteria > Actinomycetota > Actinomycetes > Actinomycetales > Cellulomonadaceae > Cellulomonas. The sequence continues at coordinate 7,955 of DAMBCY010000055.1, forward strand.
TCGAGGCGGATGCCGCCCTCGTTCGCGCCGAACCCGTTCGCGGTGAGCGTCAGCTCGCCGCCCGCGGTGACCGTGCCCGTCGCCGAGAGGCCCGTGAGCTCCCGCACCGGGGTCGCGCCGTCCGTCCCCGGCAGGGCCGGGGTCGGCCTCGTGGGCAGCTCGGGCGTGGTCGGGACCCCCGGCGTCGTGACGCCGCACTCCGTGGCCGCGCCCAGCGGCAGCGTGAACGTCACCGGGTCCAGCGCGGCCCCGTCGGCGTAGAAGCCGTCGAACGCCTCGCTGCCCGCGGCGGTCAGCGTGGCCGGGACACCGGACCAGGCGATCCGGGTCGCGGTCGACGACGACGTGCCGCCGGACAGGTCCAGCGTCGCGAGCACGACGCGCGACGAGCCGCCCGGCGTGGTGACCGTCGTCGTCAGGGTGGCCGTGGCGGCGCCGGTGACCTGGACCGCGGGGTCCGAGAAGGTCAGGTCGAGCTCGCCGTCGTGGCCGGTGAAGCGCACGCCGCCGGTCCAGGCCGCGGTCGCCAGGCCGTCCTCGTCGACCTCACCGGTGCCGGCGGACCAGGTCCACGGGCCGCTGCCGGTCACGCCGGTGGAGCTGATCGCCCCGTTCGCGATCGGGCTGGTGACGTAGGAGCGGAACGACTCGCGCACGCCCCAGGAGAACGTGGCTCCGGAGATCGCGACGCAGCTCGGGGTCTCCGGGTCGACCGGGTTCGTCGGGTCGACCGGGTCGACCGGGTCGACGGGATCCGTCGGGTCCACCGGATCCGTCGGGTCCACCGGCGTCGTGGTGAACGAGATCGGGACGGCCTGCTCGTTGACCGCCTGGACGGCACCGCCGGCACCGACGGTGAACACCGCCGGCGTGTAGCCGTCCTTCGCCTTGGCGTCCAGCGTCGCCTTGTCGATCGTCACGGTCCAGGAGAAGTCCGCCGTGCCGTCCTCGTCCGGCGTCCACCTCAGGTACGGCGAGGTCTCGTTCACGCCCTGCACCCACACCGAGTAGGCGTTCGTCCGCGCCGTCCCGGCCGCACCCTCCGAGGGCCGCCACTCGTCGGCCAGCCACCCGATCTGCGCGTACACACCCGCGGAGGCCGTCGAACCCGGCGGGTACTGCGCCACCGCACTGGTGTCGTAGTTCTCACCCGTCACCGTGATCGTGGCACCCGCGGGGTCCAGCCCCTCCGTCTGCGACACCGTGAGCGTCGGCGTCACCGGCTCCGGCTCCGCCGCGAAGGCGATCGGGACGACCTGCTCGTTGGCGGCCTGCGGGGTCGAGCCCGCACCGACGGTGAACACCGCCAGCGTCGCGCCCTCGATCTGCTTCGCGTCCAGCGCCGCCTTCGTGACCTCCACCGTCCAGGTGAAGTCCGCCGTGCCGTCCTGGTTCACCGTCCACCGCAGGTAGGGCGCCGTGTCGTTCACACCCTGCACCCACCGCTGGTACGCGTTCGACCGCGCCGACGACGGCGCGCCCTCCGAGGGACGCCACGCGCTCGCGACCCACCCGATCTGCGCGTACACACCCGCGGGCTGCCCCAGCACCGGCGGGTACGTGCCCAGCACCGACGTGTCGTACCCCGTGCCCGTCACCGTGATCGTCGCGCCCTCGGCATCCAGACCCTCGGTCTGCGACACCCGCAGCGTCGGCGTGACCGGCTCCGGGTCGACCGGGTCGACCGGGTCGGTCGGGTCCGTCGGGTCCACCGGGTCCGTCGGGTCGACCGGCTCGGTCTCCGTCTGGAACGCGATCGGCACCGCGAGCTCGTTCACCGCCTGCGGCACGCCCTTCGCGCCCACCGTGAACACGGCGAGCCGACCACCGGCGATCTCCTTGGCGTCCGTCACCGCCTGGGTGATCGTGACCGTGTAGGTGAAGTCGGCCAGGCCGTCCACCGGGTCGATCGTCCACTGCACCGTGTCGGTGGCGCCGTCGCCGATCGCCTCGGTGTAGGCCCCGGCGCGCGTGGCCGTTCCCGCGCCCTCGGAGGGCCGCCAGGTCCCGGGCGCCAGCCAGCCGATCTGCGCGTAGACGCCGGCGGTGACCGGGCCCTGCTTCGCCGACGGGTCGTAGTTCTCGCCCGTGACGGTGATGGTGGCGCCGGCCGGGTCCAGCCCGGTCTCCTGCGAGACCCGCAGCGTCGGGCCCTCCGCGGCGACGGCCGGGAGCGCGACGACGGCGCCACCCGCTCCTACGACCAGTGCGACGAGCGCGCTGGTGACCGCGCGCCAGGCGCGGGTCCTCGTTCCTCGATGCATCGTCTCCCTCTCCGGCCCGGGTACCCGGGCGTCCGTGCGGGCCGCGACCCGGGGCGGGTCGCGGTCCTCCCCTGTCACAGCTGGTGGTCGGTGCTGCTCGCACCGGTGGCGCCGGCCGCGGCGCGGGCCTTCGCGGCGCTGCGCCGTGCCCCGACGACGGCCGCCGTGCCCGACGCGAGCACCACGGCGACGGTGAACGGGACCCAGACGACGGCCGGGTTCGGCGACGAGCCCTCGTCCTGGACCTCGGCGGCGACGGGTGTCGGTGTCGCCTCGGCCGGCTGCGCGGTGACGACGGCCTCGGCGGTGGGCCCGACCGTCGGGTCGGCCCCGGCACCGCCGTCGGCGGCGTCGGCGGCCCCGAACGCCACCGGTGTGAAGCTCTCGTTGTTCGCGTTCGCGACGCCGTGCGCGCCGATGGTGATGACGCCGCAGGTCACCTCGCGGCAGTCGACCTCGACCGTCCCGCCGTCGGGGCCGAGCGCGGTGAGCGTCGCGCCGGGGATCGTCAGGTCCGTGGCCCAGGTGCCGTCCTCGGCGACCTCGCCCCCGTTCGCCTCGGCCGAGGTGCTGGACCCGGGGAACGCGACGAACCGCTGGTAGCCCGCGTTCTCCTGGCTCTGCGTGTCGACCGCGTACCGGTACTGCACCCCGGACCCGCCGCCGGCGCTGGGTCGCCAGCCGTCGCCGGCCGCCTCGTCGACCCAGCCGAACAGCACGTAGATCCCGCCGAACCCGCCGGCCACGGACTGGAAGCCCGTCCCGGCCACCTGGACCGTCGTCGGCGCGTCGGCGGCGGCGACCGCGGCCGCCCCGTCCGCGCCGGTCACGGCGACCTGCGGCCCGGCGACGGCACCGAGTGCGAGCGCGGGGGCGGACAGGGGCACGGCCACGGCCAGCGCGCCGACGGCGCAGGCCCGCAGGGCGCGGCGCAGGTGGCGGGTCGGGGTCATCGGGGGTCCTCCTGGGGGTGCGGGGCGGGACGGGCGGTGCGGTCGGGCAGCACGATCAGGTCGCCGGTGCGCGGGTGGACGAGCACCTCGACGGGGTGCCGGTAGACGTCGCCGAGCAGGTCGGCGCGCAGCACCTCGGCCGGGGTGCCGAGCGCCCGGGTCCGCCCCTCGCCGAGCAGCAGCACGCGGTCGGCGTAGGCGGCGGCCAGGCTGAGGTCGTGCAGCACGGCGACCACGGCGCTGCCGGTGCGGGCGAGCGCGCGGGCCTGGTCCAGCACCATCTCCTGGTGCCGGATGTCGAGGGCGGCGGTCGGCTCGTCGAGCAGGAGCACGGGCGTGGCCTGGGCGCGGGCCCGCGCGTAGGCGGTGCGGGCCTTCTCGCCGCCGGACAGGGTGGGGAACCGCCGCTCGGCGAGGTGCCGCACGTCGCCGGCCGCGAGGGCCGCGCCGACCACGGCGTCGTCGGCGTCCTCGGCGTCGGTGCCCTGCCAGGGGGCGCGGCCCATCCGCACCACGTCGACGACCGGGAACGGGAAGCTCAGCCGGTGCTCCTGCAGCAGCACCGCGCGGCGACGGGCCAGCGCGGCGACCGGCAGGCCCGCGGCCGGGACGCCGTCGTACGCCACGGTGCCGCGGGTGGGGTCGAGGTCGCCGGCGAGCAGGCCGAGCAGCGTCGACTTGCCCGCCCCGTTCGGCCCGACGACGCAGAGCAGCTCGCCCGCGCGGACGTCCAGGTCCACGCCGTCGAGCAGGGTGACCCCGTCCACGTCGTACCCGGCGCCGGCGAGCGCCACGGCCGGCGCACCGGCCACGGGTGCGGGCACGGCCCGGCCGCGCAGGGCGGCGCGCGGGCTCACGCCCAGCCCCCGGCCTGGCGGCGGGTGCGGCGGATCAGCCAGAAGAAGAACGGGCCGCCGACCAGCGCGGTGAGCATCCCGATGGGCAGGTCCGCGTACGCGACGGCCGTCCGGGCGACCAGGTCGGCGGCGAGCAGCAGCACGGCGCCGCCGAGCGCGCTCAGCGGGACCAGCACGCGGTGCCCGGGTCCGACGGCCATCCGGACCAGGTGCGGCACGACCAGGCCGACGAAGGCGATGATCCCGCAGAACGCGACGGCCGCGGCGGTGAGCAGCGCGACGGCGACGATGCTGACGACGCGCAGCCGCTCGACGTCCACCCCGACGTGCCGGGCGGCCCGCTCGCCGAGCGACAGCAGGTCGAGCCGGCGGGCGACGACCAGCGCGACGACGAGACCCACGACCACGAGCGGGGCGACGACCCCGACGTACTCCCACCGGGTGCCGTTGAGGCTGCCGAGCTGCCAGAACACGATCTGCTCGCGGGCCTGGGTGTCGGCCAGGAAGGTGAGGAACGCGATGCCCGCGCCGCACACCGCGTTGACGGCGACGCCGGTGAGCACGAGCGTGACGACCTCGGTGCGGCCGGCCGACCGGGCCAGCAGGTACACCGCGAGCGTCGTGAGCAGCCCGCCGGCGAAGGCCAGGGCCGCGGAGGTGAACGGCCCGAGGAAGGTCCAGCTCAGGACGATGCCGGTGCACGCCGCGAGGGCGGCGCCCGAGGAGACCCCGACCACGCCCGGGTCGGCGAGCGGGTTGCCGAACACGCCCTGCATGACGGCGCCGGCGGTCGCGAGGGCCGCGCCGGCCAGGACCGCCATCGCGACGCGCGGGAACCGGATGGTCCACAGCGCGGCGTCGCCGTTCGGGTGGCTCGGCAGCGGTCCGGCGTCGATGCCGAGCCGGTGCAGCACCGAGCCCAGCACCTCGGCGGGCGGCACCCGGAGCTGCCCGGTGCCGGCGGCGACGACCGCGAGCGCGAGGAGGGCGACGACGAGGGCGGCCGTCAGGGGCACCACGCGGCGGTGCCGGGCGCGGGGCAGCCCGGGCTGCTCCTGCCGGGCGGGGGCCGTCGTCGCCGGCTCGTGCAGCGCCGTCACGACGCGTCCGGCGCGTAGAACGCGCGCGCCAGGGCGTCGAGGGTCTGCGCGGAGGTCGGGCCGAACGAGAGCACCTGGGTGTCCGCCATGTCGACCACGCGCCGGTGCTCCCCGGCGGGCGTCTGGGCGATCGCCGGCAGCTGCTCCAGCAGGCCGTCGACCCCGCCGACGGACTCCAGCCCCTCGGTCATGACGAGCACCAGGTCCGGCTGCGCCGCGACCAGCCCCTCGTCGGTGAGCGGCCGCATGCCCTGCCAGCCGATCTCGGTCGCGACGTCCACCGCGCCGAGCGCGTCGATGAGCGAGTCCGCCCCGGAGCCCTCGCCGAACAGGTAGTAGACCCCGGCCTGACCGCGCAGGTAGAGGAACACGACCCGCAGCCGGTCGGCGGGGTCCCGCGGGGCGAGCCGGTCGATCTGGGCGGTGACCGACGCGATCTCGTCGGCCGTGCGCGCGGCGAGCGCCGCGCCCTCCTCGGGCAGGCCGACGGCCGCGGCGACCGACGCGATGAGGTCGTCGACGGTGTCGAGGTCGCGGCGGGAGTCGACCACGACCACCGGGATCCCGGCGTCGCGCATCTGGAGCACGGTGTCCCAGGGGCCGAGCGTGGTGTCGGTGATGATGAGGGTCGGGGCGAGCTCGAGGATCGCCTCGCCGTTCAGGTCGTGCCCGTTCCGGGTCACCGTCGGCAGGTCGGCGATCTCGGGGAAGTCGGACGAGGAGTCGCGCCCCACGACGCTGCCGCCGAGGCCGAGCTCGAACACGATCCGGGACGTCGAGCCGTACAGGTCCAGCGCCAGGATCCGGCTCGTGGCGGTCACCGTCACCTCGGTGCCCTGGGCGTCGGTGAGCGTGACCGGCAGCGCGGGCACGGGGTCCGCGGCGACCGGGTCGACGGGCGTGCTCGCGCTGACGGCGGTCTGCTCCCCGACCCAGCCGCGCGGGTCGTCGACGGGGGTCACGTCGCTCAGCGCGGGCCGGTCGACGGCTGCCGCGGTCCCGCTGCCGGCCCCGCCCGTGGTGCCCGCGGCGGCGGTGCAACCGGCGAGCAGCGCCACGCACACGGCCGCGACCAGCACCGGGACCGTGCGGCGGGGTCGGGCGTGGGACGGGACCGAGCCGGACGGGCGGCGGTGGACCATGACGAGGCGGCTCCTGTGGTGAAGGTGAGCCAAACCTAAGTTAGGGTTTCCTCAGAACACAACTCCATCGCGACATCCGGGACATCCGGGACACGTCCGGGTGAGCCTCCGGTCGGCGCGTCCGGCACGCACGAGCCGACCCGCTCCTAGCCTGGGCGGGTGGAGACCGACGACGACGGCACGGGGACCAGCGCTCCACGCGGGCGGCGCCCGCGCGGCGGCGCGCGCGACCGGCGGCGGGACCGCGACGCGGACCTCCCGCCCGAGGAGCGCGCGGACCGGCTCAAGGAGCGCGTCTACGTCACGTTCGCGGCGCTCGCCGTCGTGATCACGCTGCGGTCGCACGGCGAGGAGGTGAGCGCCGGGGTCGCCGCCACGACGCTGCTCATCACCGTCGGGGGCACGCTGCTCGCGGTGCTGCTCGCCGACCTGGTGTCGCACCTCGTCGTGCACGCCGCCCTGCCGTCACCCGCCGAGGCACGGCACATGGTCGCGGTCTGCACGCAGGCGCTCGGGGTCCTGGTGCTGCCGATGACCTTCCTCGCGATCGCGGCGGGCGACGGCGGCTGGACGGTCGACGGCGCGCTGCGGGCGTCGACGATCGCGCTGGTGGCGAGCCTGGGCGCCGTCGGCTGGCTCGCGGTCCGCCGCGTCCGCCTCCCCCGGTGGCAGAAGGTCGCCGTCCTGGCCGCCGAGCTGGCGCTGGGCCTCGTCGTGGTCGCCCTGGAGCTCCTCGCGCACGGCTGACCCCGGCCACGCGGGCGCCCGAGGTCGACGGTTGCGCGGGACACGCCGCGCCGCGCGACACGCCGAGGTCAGCGGCGGAACCGACGACCTCGGCGCGAGGGGTGCCCGATCAGCGGCGCTCGTCCGCCTGGCGGGCCGCGTCGCGTTCGCGGAGCCGCTGCTCCTCGCGCTTCACCTCGAGCGCCGTCGCGCGCTCGCGGTGCAGCCACTCCGGGCTCTCCTCGATGATCGCGTCGATCTGCTCGGTCGTCAGCGGGTCGGTCAGGCCGGCGCGCGCCAGCCCGGACGTCGAGATCCGCAGCCGCGCGGCCACGACGGACCGCGGGTGCGGGCCGGTGCGGCGCAGGTCCGCCAGCCACGCCGGGGGCGTGCGCTGCAGGGCGTCGAGCTCCTCGCGGGAGACCGGGCCGGCCTGGAACTCCGCGGGGGTCGCAGGCAGGTACACGCCGAGCTTCGCGGCCGCGGTGGCGGGCTTCATGGTCTGCGGCGTGCGCGCGCGTCGGGCGGGGGTCGCGGCGGGGAGGTCGGCGGGGGCCGGGGCGTCCGGGCCGTCCTGCGGGTCGGAGGTCACCGCACCAGGATACGGACAGCAGCGCGGCGCCGTCCCCGTCCCCGCCGCACCGCCCCGGCCGCCGCCCCCGGCCGCGGGGTCCCGGCCGCCGCGCCCGGGCCG
>DAMBCY010000056.1:0-15648 GCA_032056255.1 Cellulomonas sp.
CCGACAGGCGCCGGGACGCCTCCTGGTTCCGGGCGGTGGTGTCCGCGAGCTCGGCGCTGAGGCGGTAGCGGTACCAGTCGCCCGCGACCATCTTGTCGTACTCGCTGCGGTCGGGGTCGGGCGTGGGGCGGGTGGCGTCGGTGGTGGTCACGGACGCCCAGCGTAGGCCCGGCGCGGCCTCAGGAGCGCGGAGCCCCGGTGCTGCCGCGCACGACGAGCCGGGTCGGGACCACCACCCGCGTGTCGGCCAGGGACTCCCCGTCGCGGATCTGCCGCAGGAGCAGCTCCACCAGCCGGATGCCCATCAGGTGGAAGTCCTGCTGCACGGTCGTCAGCGGCGGCCAGAGGAACTCGGCGAGCGGGATGTCGTCGAACCCGACCACGGAGATGTCCTCGGGGACCCGCCGGCCGCGCTCGTTGAGGGCCCGCACCAGGCCGGCGGCCATCTCGTCGTTGGCGCAGTAGACGGCGGTGACGTCGGGGTCGTCGGCGAGGCGGTGCCCGACCTCGTAGCCGGAGCGTGCGCTCCAGTCGCCGCGCAGCACCTCCGGGACGGGCCGTCCGGCGCCGACCAGGTGCTGCGCCCACGCGTCGATGCGCATCTGCGCCGGGGCGGAGTCCGCCGGGCCGGCGACGTGGTGCACGGTGCGGTGCCCGAGGTCGAGCAGGTGCTGCACGGCGAGGTGCGTACCCGTGGCCTGGTCCGCGCCGACCGCGGGGTGGTGGCCGATGAACCGGGAGTCCGAGACGACGACCGGCAGGCGGGGCGGCAGCGCGAGCGTGACGGGCGTCGCGGTCTCGGCGCGGATGATGACCAGGCCGTCGATGGACTGGTGCGAGAGCCGCGCCACGGCGGCCGTGACGTCGTCCGACCCGGGGTGCTGCAGGTCCACGAGGCTGACGGTGTACCCCTCGGCCCGCGCGGCCTCGACGACCGCCTCGACCGTGCGGGACTCGCCGGTGCGGGCGAGGCGGTGGGCGATCATCCCGATGGCGCCGAACGACCCGTAGCGCAGCGCGCGGGCCGCGTGGTTCGGGAGGTAGCCGAGCTGCTCCATCGCGGCGAGCACCCGGTCGCGGGTCGCGGGCCGGACGTTGTCGGCACCGGTCGACACGCGCGAGACCGTCTGGGAGGAGACGCCGGCGAGCTCGGCGACGTCGGCGATCGAGGGGCCGGTCCGGGAGCGACCGGTCGCGGGGCCCGCGGCGGCTGCGCCGTTCGCGCCGGTCGGACCGGCTGCCGCGTCCTGCCTCGAGGCGGCGGTCTCGGACGTCATGGCGCCGATCATAGGCGATGGTGACGTCACCACCAGGGAGGGCGCGGGGGCGGTCCACCTCGATGGTGACGTCACCATCTCGGCCCGAGGCCGGCTCCGGTCCCGTTGACACCCGTCCCGAGCCCGTGGCACGGTGGGGTCCGCACCGCTGATGTTGACGTGAACATTCCTGTGGGCCTCCCGGGGTCACGCGTCGGCAGCCGGCCGCGCACGACCCCGAAGGAGTGGCTCGCAGTGACGCAGACCGTCCCCCTCCCCGCCACGGCGGGTCCGGCGAGGGCAGCCCGTTCCCGGCGCCCGCCGGGGGCACGCGGCCGGTGGACCGGCTGGGGCTTCGTCGGCCCGTTCATGGCCGTGTTCGCCCTGGTGTTCCTCGCCCCGATCGCGTACTCGATCTACCTCAGCCTGTTCCGCAAGCAGCTCGTGGGCGGGAACGCGTTCGTCGGGCTGGAGAACTACCAGCGGGCGTTCACCGACACCCAGTTCTGGTCGGCGTTCGGCCGGGTCACCGGGTTCCTCGTGGTGCAGGTGCCGATCATGCTCGGCATCGCGCTGCTGGTGGCCCTCGCGATCGACAGCGGCCGGCTCTACGGGAAGTCGTTCTTCCGGATCTCGATCTTCCTGCCGTACGCGGTGCCCGCCGTCGTCGCGACGCTCATGTGGGGCTTCATGTACGGCACCCGGTTCGGCCTGATCGGGAACATCGACGACGCGTTCGGGGTCACCCTGCCGAACCCGATGTCGCCGGAGCTGGTGCTCGCCTCGATCGGCAACATCGTGACCTGGGAGTTCGTCGGCTACAACATGCTGATCTTCTACTCCGCGCTGCGGGTCGTCCCGCGCTCGCTGTACGAGGCGGCGGAGATCGACGGCGCCGGGCAGTGGCGCGTCGTCACCGCGATCAAGCTCCCCGCCATCCGGGGCGCGCTGGTCATCGCGACGATCTTCTCGATCATCGGCTCGTTCCAGCTGTTCAACGAGCCGAGCATCCTGCAGAAGCTCGCGCCGAACGCCATCACCACCGACTTCACCCCGAACCTGTACGCCTACTCGCTGTCCTTCTCGGGCCAGCAGTACAACTACTCGGCGACGGTCGCGATCATCATGGGCGTCATCACGATGGTCATCGCCTACGTCGTCCAGCTGCGCGGCATGCGTAAGGAGGCATGACGCGATGGCCACCACGACCGCCACCGTCGCGCGCCCCGTGCGCGGACCCCGGCTGCGCACGACCCGCGTCCGCACCGTCGACCGCCCCCGCCGCAGCCCGCTCCTGACCGTCCTCACGGCCCTGGTCTGCCTGTACAGCCTGGTCCCCCTGGCCTGGCTGGTCATCAACGCGACCAAGTCCCAGAGCGACCTGCTCGGGTCGTTCGGCCTGTGGTTCGCCGGGGACTTCCACCTGCTCCAGAACGTCGCCGACACGCTGACGTACAACGACGGCATCTTCGTGCGCTGGCTGGGCAACACGGTCCTGTACGTCGTGGCCGGCGCGGGCGGCGCGACGCTGCTGGCGGTGCTCGGCGGCTACGGCCTGGCGAAGTTCTCCTTCCCGGGCAAGCGCGCCGTGTTCGCGGTCGTCATCGGCGCGGTGGCCGTGCCCGGCACGGCCCTCGCCGTCCCGACGTTCCTCATGTTCAGCCGGATGGGCCTGACCAACACCCCGTGGGCCGTCATCATCCCGTCGCTGATCTCCCCGTTCGGCCTCTACCTGATGTGGACGTTCGCCGCCGAGGCGATCCCCGCCGAGCTCATGGAGGCGGCGCGGGTCGACGGGGCGAGCGAGGTCCGGACGTTCGCGCAGATCTGCCTGCCGCTGCTCGCCCCCGGCATCGTCACCGTGCTGCTCTTCACGATGGTCGCGACCTGGAACAACTACTTCCTGCCGCTCATCATGCTGAAGAACCCCGACTGGTACCCGCTCACCGTCGGCCTCAACTCCTGGAACGCCCAGGCCGCCACCTCGGGCGGCGAGGCGATCTTCAACCTCGTCATCACCGGCTCGGTCCTCACGATCCTGCCGCTGATCGTCGCGTTCCTCTTCCTCCAGCGGTACTGGCAGTCGGGCCTCGCGTCCGGCTCCGTCAAGGAATGACCCGCACCACCTCTCCCGCCCCACCCACCCATCTCACGACGACGTGGAAGGACACCCACTCATGACCGCACGCACCCGACGGACGCTCGTGCGCACCGTCGCGCTGGCCGGCGCACTCTCCCTCGCGCTCGCCGCCTGCGGCAGCTCCGACGGCGGCAGCGGCTCCGACGACACGGCCTCGGGAGGTTCCGGCTCCTCCGGCACCCTCACCATCTGGGCGTGGGAGACCTCGCTCACCGACGTGGTCGCCGACTTCCAGGCCGACCACCCGGACGTCGACGTCGAGCTGGTCAACGCCGGCACCGGGAACGACCAGTACACGGCCCTGCAGAACGCGATCGCCGCGGGCTCCGGCATCCCGGACGTCGCGCAGATCGAGTACTACGCCCTGCCGCAGTTCGCGATCGGCGAGGCGCTGACCGACCTCACCGACCTCGGCGCGGACGAGCTGGACGGCACGTTCTCCGCAGGCCCGTGGAACGCGGTGCACCAGGGCGACGGCATCTACAACCTGCCCATGGACTCCGGCCCGATGGCGCTGTTCTACAACAAGGCGGTGTTCGACCGCCTCGGCGTCGAGGTCCCCACCACCTGGGAGGAGTACGCCGACGCCGCCCGCGCGCTGCACGCCGCCGACCCGGACGTCTACATCACGTCCGACAGCGGCGACGCCGGGTTCACCACGAGCATGATCTGGCAGGCCGGCGGCCACCCGTACCAGGTGGACGGCACCGACGTGACCATCGACTTCTCCGACGCCGGCTCGCAGAAGTTCACCGACCTGTGGCAGCAGCTCATCGACGAGGACCTGCTCTCGCCGATCAGCGGCTGGTCCGACGAGTGGTACCAGGGACTCGGCAACGGCACCCTCGCCACGCTCACCATCGGCGCGTGGATGCCCGCGAACCTCGAGTCCGGCGTCGCCCAGGCGTCCGGCGACTGGCGGGTCGCGCCGATGCCCCAGTGGGAGGCGGGCGACGCGGCGACCGCCGAGAACGGGGGTTCGGGCCTGTCCATCCCGGCGGGGACCCAGAACACCGAGCTCGCCTACGAGTTCCTGCAGTACGCCACGGCCGGCGACGGCGTGCAGACCCGGGTCGACGCCGGGGCGTTCCCCGCGACCGTCGCGGAGCTGGAGTCCGACGAGTTCAAGAACAAGGAGTTCGAGTACTTCGGCGGCCAGAAGGTGAACGAGGTGCTCGCGCAGGCGGCGGCCGACGTGGTCGACGGCTGGCAGTACCTGCCGTTCCAGGTGTACGCGAACAGCATCTTCAACGACACCGCCGGCCAGGCGTACGTCTCCGGCACCTCGCTCGCCGACGGCCTCGCCGCCTGGCAGGAGAAGTCGATCGCGTACGGCAACGACCAGGGCTTCACCGTCGAGTGACGCCCGGTGCCGGCGGCGGGTCGTCCCGTCCGGGGCAGCGACCCGCCGCCGGCACCCGCGCGCGCACCGGCACCGCCCGCCCGACCCCGACCCCAGGAGCCCGAGACCGCCATGCCGACCTTCGAGATCGGTGACCACGACTTCCTGCTCGACGGGCGTCCGCACCAGGTCCTGTCCGGGGCCCTGCACTACTTCCGCGTGCACCCCGGCCAGTGGGCCGACCGCATCCGCAAGGCGCGCCTCCTCGGCCTGAACACCATCGAGACGTACGTGGCCTGGAACGTCCACGCCCCGGAGCGCGGCCGGTTCGACCTCGACGGGCCGCGCGACCTCCCGCGGTTCCTCGACCTCGTGGCCGCGGAGGGGATGCACGCGATCGTCCGGCCCGGCCCGTACATCTGCGCGGAGTGGGACGGCGGCGGCCTGCCGGGCTGGCTGCTCGCGGATCCGGACGTCGGGGTGCGCCGGAACGAGCCGCGGTTCCTCGCGGCCATCGAGCAGTACTACGCCCAGCTGCTGCCGCTGGTCGCGGAGCGCCAGGTCACCCGCGGCGGACCGGTGGTCGCGGTGCAGGTCGAGAACGAGTACGGCGCGTACGGCGACGACCCCGCGTACCTGCGCGCCCTGATCGCGATGAACCGCGGCCAGGGCATCGAGGTCCCGCTGCTGAGCTGCGACCAGGCCGACGACGCGATGCAGGAGCGCGGCTCCGTCCCCGAGCTGCACCGCACCGTGACCTTCGGCTCCCGCGCCGCCGAGCGCCTGGCGCTGCTGCGCCGGCACCAGCCGACCGGGCCGCTGATGTGCATGGAGTTCTGGAACGGCTGGTTCGACTCCTGGGGCGGGCAGCACCACGTGGCCCCCGCCGCGGCCAACGCCCAGGACCTGGACGACCTGCTGGCCGCGGGCGCGTCGGTGAACCTGTACATGTTCCACGGCGGCACGAACTTCGGCCTGACCAACGGGGCGAACGACAAGGGCACCTACCTGCCCATCACCACGTCGTACGACTACGACGCCCCGCTGGCGGAGCACGGCGCCGCGACCGCGAAGTACCACGCCCTGCGCGACGTGATCGCCCGGTACGCGCCGGTGCCCGACGAGCTGCCGGCCGACCCGCCCCCCGGCCCCGAGCTCGGCGTCGCGCTCGACCGCCGCCTGCCGCTCGCCGACGCCCTCGGCGTGCTCGGCGAGGCGAAGGGGTGGGACCACCTGCCGACCACGGACGAGCTCGGCCGGTGGACGGGCTTCACCGCGTACCGCACGCGGGTCACCGCGGCGGACCGGGTCGTCTCGTTCACCGAGGTCCGGGACCGCGCCGTCGTCACGCTCGACGGCGACCCCGTGGGCGTGCTGAGCCGGACGGAGGGCTCCCGCACCCTGACGCTGCCCGCACGCCCCGGCGAGCTCACCCTGCTGCTCGAGGACCAGGGGCGCGTGAACTACGGCACCCGCATCGGCGAGGCCAAGGGCCTGGTGGGGCCTGCACGCCCCGCGACCCGCGAGATCACCCGCTGGGAGACGGTCGGGCTGCGGCTGGACGCCGTGGACGGCGCGCTGGCCGAGCTGCTCGGGGCGGCGCCCGCGGTCGACCCGGGGCAGCCGGTGGCGGGCGCCGCGTTCGTCGCGGGAACCTTCGCCACCGAGCCGGGCCGGGACCACTTCCTCCGCCTCGACGGCTGGTCGAAGGGGCTCGTCTGGGTGAACGGCTTCCTGCTCGGGCGGTACTGGGCGGCCGGCCCGGCCCGGACCCTCTACGTGCCCGGGCCGCTGCTCCGGGCGGGGGGCAACGAGGTGGTGCTGCTCGAGCTGCACGCCGCGGCGGACGCGCGCATCGCGTTCGTGGCCGGGCCGGACCTGGGACCGACGGAGCTGTGACGACGGGCCGGGACCCCTCCGGCGCCGTCGCGCATCCGACCTGGGTCTGACGACGGCCGGTCCGCGGTCCGCCTCGGGTCCCGACTTCGCCCGCGCGGGTGTTCCGGATGCCGAAAACGCACCGCTGAGGTAAAGGGAACGCCTAGGCTGGACCCAGGTCGTGGCCGTCGTCGGCCCGGACCTGCTGGTGACGGCTGCGCCGCCGACGCCGAGACCGTGTGCCGACCCGCAGGGGAGACCTCGATGACCACGCCCACCGTCGCGCGCCTCGCGCTCGCCTCCACGTGCGCAGCGGTGCTGCTGCTGACCGGGTGCTCCGGCGGGGGTGAGGACGGCGACGAGGACAAGGGTGCCGCCGCCTTCGACTGGACCCCCGGCCCGCTCGACGAGTACTCGGCCCGCATCTACGGCTACTCCTACGACGAGGACCAGAAGTCCCAGGAGGAGATGCAGGCGGAGGCCGACGCGCAGAACCGCGAGGTCGAGGAGCTCGTCGCGTCCTGCATGCAGGACCAGGGCTTCGACTACATCCCGAACGACACCAACGGCGGCACCGTCTACGCGGGCGACGACCTGGACGTCGAGTGGGGCACCCGCGAGTTCGCCGAGCAGTACGGGTACGGGATCAGCACCGACCCGTGGAGCTCGTCGGAGATGCCGGTCGACGACGGGTCCGAGTACGTCGACCCGAACGCCGAGTACACCGAGGCGATGTCCGAGAGCGAGCTCCAGGCCTACCAGGAGGCGCTCTGGGGACCGCCGCAGGAGTACGTCGAGGGCGAGGAGCCCCAGGAGTACGACTGGACGACCGCCGGCTGCTACGGCTCCGCCCAGCACGAGGTCTACGAGACGAGCGGCGCCGAGACCGACGAGTACAGCGCCCTCGAGGACGAGATCTCCTCGTTCTGGGAGACCGTCCAGGCCGACCCGCAGATCGCCGAGCTGCACGCCGCGTGGGGCTCCTGCATGGCCGACGCGGGCTTCGACGGCATGACGAACGTCAACGAGTCCACGCAGCCGCTGTACGACGAGTGGAACCAGCTGCAGGGCTGGGAGGACCCGGACTACCAGGCGCTGCTCGAGACCTGGGACTGGGAGGCCGAGCCGGACGGCCCGCCGCAGCCCGAGGCCGACGCGGACGCGGTGGCCGCGTTCACGAAGAAGGAGATCGAGACCGCCGTCGCGGACTTCGACTGCCAGCAGGAGGTCGACTTCCAGGCCGAGTCGCAGCGGATCGACCACGAGCTGCAGCAGCAGTTCGTCGACCAGCACGAGGCCGAGCTCGAGGCGTGGGCCTCCGCCGCCGAGTCCGCGCGGGACGCCTGAGGTGACGGCGGAGCAGCCGGGGACGGACGTCGAGGCACTGCCCCCGCTCGACGGCGCCGACGGGGCGACGACGAGCGCCGCGCGCGGCGGGGCCGTCGCGCGCTGGTGGCGCAGCGGGAACCGGACGCTGCCGCTGCTGGCCGTCGTCGCGGTGGTCAGCCTCGCCGCCGGGCTCGGCCTCAGCCGGCTCGTCGTGAACCCCGCGGAGGCGGCGGCACGGACCGCCCCGCCCGCCGCGGGCCCGATCACCGTGCCGGTCGAGAGCCGCGAGCTCAGCAACGACGTGACCATCCGCGGGGACGTCGTGTACGACGACGCCGCCGACCTGCGCGTCGAGACGTCCGACCTGGGCGAGCGCGCCGTCGTCACCGGCCAGGTGCCCGAGGTCGGCGCGACGTTCGACCCCGGCTCGGTGGCGCTCGAGATCGCCGGGCGGCCCGTGATCGTGCTGACCGGCGGGCTGCCCACCTACCGCACCCTGCGGGCCGGCGTGTCCGGCCCCGACGTGCTGCAGCTCAAGGCGGCGCTCGGCGCGCTGGGCATCGGCGCGGGCGACCCGGCCTCGGACACGTACGACGCGGCCACGGCCGCGGGCGTGGCCGCGCTGTACCAGCGCGCGGGCTACCCGGCGCCGACGGCGTCGGACGAGGAGGCCGAGGCGCTGAAGGCCGCGGAGCAGGGCGTGCGCTCGGCCCAGGCCGAGGTGACGTCGGCGCAGAACGCGCTGGCGACCGCCGGGCGCGGCGGTGCCGCGGGCGGGGAGGTGGCCTCGGCGGACGCCGCGGTGCGCGCGGCCGAGCGGGACCGCGACGTGGCCCGCGCCACCCTGACCGACCTCGAGGCGCGCTGCGCGGCCGACGGCACGACCGAGGGGTGCGCCTCCGCCGACCTCCTGCGCGCGCGCAACGACGTCGACAACGCCGAGGACCAGGTGGGCGTCGCCGCCGCGGCCCGCGCCGTGCTGGACGCCGCCCCGGACACCTCGATGGAGCAGGCGTCGCTCACCGCCGCCCGCGAGGCCCTCACCGACGCGCAGTCCGCCCTCGCCGAGGCCCAGGCCGCGGTGCTGACGCCGCTTCCCGCGAGCGAGGTCGTGTTCCTGGAGACGCTGCCGCGCCGGGTCGACTCGGTGTCGGTCAAGCGCGGCGGCACCGTCGAGGGTGCGGTGATGAGCGTCTCGGGTGCCGCGCTCCAGGTCGTCGCGACCGCGGCGCGCGCGGACGCGGCGCTGCTGGAGGTCGGTGCGACCGGCACGATCATCGCGGGCGACCTCGAGGTGCCCGTGACGATCACCGAGATCCGTGCGACGGAGGGCGGCGGGTCGGGCGACGAGGGCTCCGGCCAGGGCGACGGCTCCGGTGACGGCAGCGGCTCGTCGAGCGGGCGCCAGACGGTCGTCCTCGTCCCCGGCGAGCTCGCCCCCGAGCAGGTGGCCGCGCTGCAGGGCAGCAACGTGCGGGTCGTCCTGCCGGTGTCGTCCACCGGTGGCGCCGTCCTCGCGGTGCCGCTCGCCGCGCTCACCGCCGGCCCGGGTGGCGAGTCGCGCGTCGAGGTCCGGGCCGACGACGGCACGACGACGCTCGTCGAGGTCGAGACCGGCCTCGCGGCCGGCGGGTACGTCGAGGTCACCGGCGTCGACCGGGCGCTCTCCGAGGGCGAGCTGGTCGTCATCGGGAAGTCGGGCACGGAGGACGCCGCGTCCGCCGAGGCGACCCAGGACGCCTCGGACGGGGCGGACGGGTGACGACGCTCGACCTGGCCGCGCGTCCCGGGCCCCCGGTCCCCGCGCCGCCGGTCGTGGAGCTGCGCCAGGTGGCCCGGGTGTTCCCCGGCGACCCGCCGGTGCACGCGCTGCGACCGAGCGACCTGCGGATCGACGCCGGCGACTACGTGTCGATCGTCGGTCCGTCGGGGTCCGGCAAGTCCACGCTGCTCAACCTGCTCGGGCTGCTGGACCGCCCGTCGTCGGGGGAGTACCTGCTCGACGGGGTCTCGACCGGCACGGCGTCGGAGTCCCAGCGCTCCGCCCTGCGCGGGGGTCGGATCGGCTTCGTCTTCCAGTCCTTCCACCTGCTGCCGCACCGGTCGGTGCTCGACAACGTGCTGCTCGCGACGCTGTACAGCGGCGTGCCCCGCGCGGAGCGGCGGGACCGGGCGCTCGCCGCGCTCGACCGGGTGCACCTCGGCCACCGGCTGGACTTCCGGCCGACGTACCTGTCCGGCGGCGAGCGGCAGCGCGTCGCCGTCGCACGCGCCGTCGTGACCTCGCCCCACGTGCTGCTGGCGGACGAGCCCACCGGCAACCTGGACACCCAGAACTCCGCGGGCGTGCTCGACCTGTTCGACGAGCTGCACGCCGACGGCCTGACCCTCGTGGTCATCACGCACGACGCCGCGGTGTCGGCGCGCTCGCAGCGCCGGGTCCGCATCGTCGACGGCACGCTCGGCGAGGTCGCGTGATGCGCCGGGGCCGCCGGGCGGCCGGAGGCGCCGAGGACGCCGGGCCCGGGACGCCGGACGCCGCGGGGACCGACCTGCTCCTGCTCGACCCGGTGGCCGAGAGCGCCCCGGCGGGGTTCCCGGTGGGCCGGCCGCCGCGCGCCGACCGGTTCGGCTTCCGCGACCTGGTCGCCGAGGCCGCCGCCGGCATCGACGCACGCCCCGGCCGGCTGTTCCTCACGATCCTCGGCACCGTGCTCGGCATCGCATCCGTCGTCGTGACGATCGGCCTGGCGCAGACGGCGGCCGGGCAGATCGCCCGGCAGTTCGACGCCGTGTCGGCGACGCAGGCGATGGCCAAGCCGAGCACGCAGCGCACCGCGAGCGGCGACTCGCGGGCCACCGCGTCCCTGCCCTGGGACGCGGACCTGCGGGCCGAGCGGCTCAACGGCGTCGAGGCGGCCGGGCTGGTCGCCACGGTGGACACCGGCGGCGCGACGGTCACGGCCGTCCCGGTGAACGACCCGAGCCAGCCCGAGCCGGTGTCGCCCACCGTCCTCGCCGCGACCGGCGGCCTGCTGGAGGCCGTGCGCGGCTCGGTGGTCACCGGGCGGTTCCTGGACTCCGGGCACGACGCGCGGGCCGACCGGGTCGTGGTGCTCGGCAGCCGCGCGGCGGAGCGGCTCGGGGTCTCGCGGGTCGACCGGCAGCCGTCGATCTTCATCGGCGACCGCTCGTACACCGTGATCGGCATCGTCGACGACGTGCGGCGGCGCGGGGACCTGCTCGACTCCGTGGTGCTGCCCATGGGCACCGCCCGCGCCGACTTCGGCCTGACCTCGCCCGACGAGGTGCACCTGCGCATCGCCGTGGGGGCGGGCCCGGTCGTCGGCGAGCAGGTCCCGGTGGCGCTGAACCCCAACGCGCCCGAGACGGTGACCATGCAGGTGCCCGCGGCCGGCTCGGCCGTGCAGGAGTCGGTGCAGGCGGACATCAACACCATCTTCCTGGCGCTGGGCGGCGTGGCGCTGCTGGTCGGCGGGCTCGGCATCGCCAACGTCACCCTGCTCTCCGTGCGCGAGCGCACCGGGGAGATCGGCCTGCGCCGCGCGCTCGGGGCGCGCCGGGGGGACATCGCCGCCCAGTTCATGCTCGAGTCGGTGGTCATCGGGCTGCTCGGCGGGCTGATCGGCGCGGCCCTGGGCGTGGCGACCGTCGTCGCCGTGTCCGCCGCCCAGTCCTGGACGCCGATCCTCGACACCGCGGTCGTGCTCGCCTCGGCGGCCGGCGGCGGCGTCATCGGGCTGCTCGCGGGCATCTACCCGGCCCTCAAGGCCGCGTCCGTGGAGCCGGTCACGGCGCTGCGCGGCGGGGTCTGACACCCCGGGGCCCTCGGGCTCCGCGGCCCGCAGGTCGGGCCCGCGAGCGGGGAGGTGCTAGCACCCCCCGGTCCAGGACCACCCGGTCGGACGCTCAGAAGACGCCCGGGGAGGCCGATGACACAGGTCAGGTACCCGGCCTCCCCGTCGGGTCGGGGCACGGAGCGGGGGTGGTGGTCGTGGACGGCTCGGAGACGGCGGACGCCGCTGCCCTGGCCGCCCTCGTCGCCCGGCAGGCCGAGCGGATCACCCAGCTCGACACGGTGATCGAGGCGGCCCCGGTCGGGATCGGCCTCGTGACGCTGGACGGCCTGACGCCGGTGACGAACGACACCCTGCGCCGCCTGCTGGGCTACACGGCCGAGGAGTTCGCGGCGCGCCCGTTCTCGGACTACACCGCCGCCGAGGACGTCGCCGAGAACGACCGGCTGTTCCAGCAGATGGTGGACGGCGGCGGTGACCACTTCTCGATGGAGAAGCGGTTCATCCGCAAGGACGGCTCGCTCATGTGGGCCGAGCTGACCGTCTCGCTGGTGCGGGACGCCGCGGGGCGCCCGGACTACGCGATCGGGATGACGCAGGACATCACGGAGCGCAAGCGCCTCGCGGACGAGCTGCGTGCCGCGGAGCTGCACTACCGCCTCATCGTCGAGCACGTGCCCGCCGTCGTGTACATCGCCGAGCCGGGCCCGGGCGGGCGGTTCCAGTACGTGAGCCCGCGCCTGGAGTGGATGCTCGGCCACGAGCCCCAGGAGTGGCTCGCGGACCCGGGGATGTGGGTGCGCTCCATGCACCCCGAGGACGCCGCCACGGTGCGGCGGCACGAGGACCTCGTGGACCGGGCCGCCGAGGGCGAGCTGTTCCCGTCCACGACCTACCGCCTGCGGCACCGCGACGGCTACGACGTGTGGGTGCGCGACGACGCGGTGCTGCGCCGAGACCGCGACGGCCGTCCGCTGCTGCACGGCGTGCTGGTGGACGTCACGCAGGAGAAGGCGCTCGAGGAGCGGCTCGCCTACATGGTCGACCACGACGCGCTGACCGGGCTGGTGAACCGGGCGCACTTCCACCGGCTCGTGGACCTCGCGCTCGCCGCCTGCCGGTTCGACAGCGGGCGCAGCGTCGCGGTGCTGTACGTGGACCTCGACGACTTCAAGGCCGTGAACGACGGCTTCGGCCACGCGGTGGGGGACCGGGTGCTGGTCGCGGTCGCCGACCGGCTGCGGGCGCTGGTGCCGGCCGGCACCGCCGTCGCGCGGCTGGGCGGCGACGAGTTCGCGCTGCTGCTGACCGGGCCGCCCGACGCGGGGACCGCCGCCACCGGGGTCGCCTCCGCCCTCGGGGAGGTCACCGTCGACGTCGCCGGCGAGACGGCCCGGGTGCGGGCCAGCGTCGGGATCGCGGTCGCCCACCGGTGGCACACCACCGAGCTGCTGCTGCACGACGCGGACCAGGCGATGTACCAGTGCAAGGTCGGTCACGCGGGGGACGCCCTCGCGGCGGGCGGCCGGACGGCCGTGGGGCCGGAGCCGGGCGCGGAGCCCGGCACCGAGGACGAGCCGGGGCACGAGGGGCGGCAGCAGCCCGCGCAGGGCTGATCCGCCACCCGTCCCCGTGCGCCGCCGTCAGGCGGGGGCGGCCACCCGCGCCAGCATGCCGAGCACGACCGTCGCCGAGCGCTCGGCGGCGTCGTCCACGTGGGTGAGGAAGTCGTCCGCGCCGGCCGGCCCGCACAGGTCGGAGATGCCGCGCACGGCCACGAACGGCACGCCGTAGACGTGCGCGACCTGGGCGAGCGCGGTGGTCTCCATGTCGGTCGACAGCCCGCCCGGGAACTGCTCCCGCACCGGGCCGACGAGCTGCGCGTCGACGAACGCGTCGCCCGACAGCATCTGCCCCGTGCGGACCGTCACGTCGCCGGCGTCCGCGCCGAGCGCCGCGCCGCGCAGCGCGGGGTCGCCCCGGTAGGCGGCCGGCATGCCGGGCACCTGGCCCAGCGCGTAGCCGAACGCCCGCGCGTCCGCGTTCGTGTAGACGTGCTCGGTCCCCACGACGACGTCGCCGACGTGCACCCCCGCCTGGACGCCGCCCGCGGAGCCCGCGCTGACCAGCACCGCGGGGGCCTCGCCGCCGCGCGCCGCGGCGACCAGGACCAGCGCCGCCGAGGCCGCCGAGGCGGCGTTCGCCAGGCCGATCCCGCTGCGGACCAGCAGCACGGTGCGGCCCGCCACGGCGAGCACGTGGTGCTCCGCGCCGCCCACCGTCACCGGGTCGCCGACCGCGTCGGCACGCTCCAGGAACGGCGCCGCCTCGTCCGGCATCGCGACCGAGACGACCGCGTCGACGGCCGCCAGGGAGGCCGGCTCGCTCACGCGGTCACCTGGCCCCAGGACGCGCGCTGCGCGAGGAACGCGCGCGCGGCGCCCTGGGCGCCCTCCAGCGTGTGGTTCGCGCCCCAGCCGCACTGCACCTCGTTCGCGGCGGGCACCTCGGTCGCCGTGGTGACGTCCTCGAGCGTCTCGGCGACGAGCGCCTGCACCTCGTCGTCGGCCCACTCGCCCTGCAGGATCAGGTAGAAGCCCGTCTGGCAGCCCATCGGCGAGAAGTCGATGACGCGGTCGCTGTGGTTGCGCGAGTGCTCGGCGAAGAGGTGCTCCAGGGAGTGCACGACCGGCATCTCCAGGTGGGCCTTGTTCGGCTGGGCGAAGCGCACGTCGTACTTGCTGATCACGTCGCCGGCGGGCAGCACCTTCGTGTCCGCGAGCCGGATGTAGGGGGCCGCCACGGTGCGGTGGTCCAGGTTGAACGACTCGACGTTCATGCGGGGCTGGTTCACTTCGGTCCTCGGCTTCGGTCGGAGCGGCGCGTGTGACTCCGACCATTGTGCAGCGGACGGGCGGCCCGGGGTATTCCGGCGACGTCGCCGGCGTCGACCGGCTGCGCGGGTGGTGCCCGCGGCTCAGGCGAGGCGCGGCGCCCGGCGGGGGAGCGGGCGGGTGCGCGGGGCCCGGCTCGTGCGCTCGGCCAGCTCCAGCAGGCGCACCACCCGGGCGCGGTGCGGGGCCCAGGGCGCCAGCACCGCCATGACCTCGTCCTGCTCCACGCGCCGGCCCGCGACGCCCGTGCCGACCAGACGGGGCAGGTGCAGGTCGCCGACGGACACGGCGTCGGCGTCGCCGAGCGTCCGGCGGGTGGTCTCGGCGACGGTCCAGCGACCGATCCCGGGGACGGTCAGCAGCCGTCGGCGCAGCTCGTCCGGGGGTAGGCCGACGGCCTCCTGCAGCCGGCCCGCCACGGCCGCCGCACGGAGCACCGTGGCGGTGCGCCGGTCGTCCACGCCGGCGCGCCGCCAGTCCCAGACCGGCACGCGGCGCCAGCCCAGGGCGTCGGGCGGCACCCGCATGCCGGCGGGCGCCGGCCCCGGCGGCACGGACCCGTGCCGCAGCAGCAGCCGGCGCCAGGCGTCGTGCGCGTCGGCGCCGACCACCCGCTGCTCCAGGACGGCCGGCACGAGGGCCCCGAGCACGTCCCCGGTGCGGGGGACGCGCAGGCCGCGCAGGTTCCGGTGCGCGGCGGTGATCGTCAGGTGCCCGGCGGGGTCGAACGCGCGGGGGTCGTCGCGGGCGCCGAGCACGTCCGGCAGCGCCTCGAGCGCGTGCGTCGCCCCGGGGCCCCAGGCGGTCGCCGCGACGCCGTCCGCGCCCGGGCGCAGCAGCACGGTGGCGGGTCCGCCGGCGGTGCGCAGGGCGTGCCAGGCGGTGCCGTCCTGCCCCAGCCGCAGCGTCGGGTCGCCCGGGCCGTGCCGGAGCATCAGCAGCGTCAGCCGGACGTCGAGCGGGCCGTCGGGGCGGTGGGTCCGCGTGCGGG
>DAMBCY010000057.1:0-15568 GCA_032056255.1 Cellulomonas sp.
GGGTGCTGCCCGATGGGCTGGCGGGCTGGTGGGCGGTGTTGCCCGCAGGTGAGGCGACGCGGCTGGACCGGGTGCTGGACGCTGCGGCCCGCGCGGCCCGGGTTGCCGGAGATCCTCGGACGCTGGACCAGCTGCGGGCGGATGGGTTGTGCGATCTGGTGCTGCACACGGCGTGCCCCGCTGAGGTCGCCGGAGGCGCGGGGAGCGCCGGCGCGGACCTGTCGGGTCGCCCTGCGGTCGGCCTCACCGCGCTCGGCCTCCCGGTGCCCGGCGCAGACGTGCCCGGCGTGGACGTGCCTGGCGTGGATGCGGCCGGCGTGGATGTGCCCGGCGTGGATGTGGCCGACGGGTCGGGGGCGGGCGTGGGCCTCCACGCAGCGACCGGGGCCGGGGCCGATGCCGGGGCGTCGAGTGGGCGTAGGGGGTGTCGGTTGGTGCGTCCGGTGGCGCAGGTCCGGGTGACGGTGCCGCTCTCGACGCTGTTGGGTGGTTCGGAGCCGGGTGAGCTGGCCGGGTACGGGCCGATCGACCCGGTGACCGCGCGGGCGTTGGCCGCGGGGGGTGTGTGGCGGCGTCTGGTGACCGACCCGCTCTCGGGGGCGGTGCTGGACCTGGGTCGCGCCCGGTACCGGCCGAGCCGTGAGCTGGCCGAGCACGTGATGGCCCGGGACCGGACGTGCGTGCGTCCGGGGTGCTCCGCGGACGCGGGGTCCTGCGACCTGGACCACACCCGTGAGTTCCACCCGCGTCCGGGCGATCCCGGGCCGGGTGGCACGACCAGCGAGGCGAACCTGGCCCCGTTGTGCCGGCGCGACCACCGGCTCAAGACCGACGGTGGGCACCACCTGCGCCAGATCAGCTCAGGCAGGTTCGAGTGGGTCACCCCGACCGGGGAGACGTACGCCATGCAGCCGGGTGTCGTGCCGTCTCCACCCTCGCCTCCGTCCCGCGAACCGGCCCCGGAGGGCGGCGCCCTGGTGCCGCTGGTTCCGCCCGACGGCGGACGGTGGTTCGGCAGCGAGCCGCCGCCGGACGGCGGACGGTGGTCTGGCAGCGAGCCGTCGCCCGACGGCGAGCCGCCGCCCTTCTGACGGGAGCCCGCCTGGCGACGGCGTACACCTGTCGTGTCCGTGTCCGTGTCCGCGTTCGACGCTCGGGGCCCCGGAGCCCGCGCGTGCCCGATGTGCTCGACGGCGCGGTGCTGCGGGTGCGCTGACGCGTCGACCCGCCGATGTGCGCTGCTACGTCGACCTGCTGATGGGTCGACCGCCGACGTGCTGCTGCGCCTCCCTGCGTCGCGGGCGGCCCGGGCCTGCGGCCCCGTGCGCCGCGCATCCCGTCGACGTCGTCGGTCGCGCGGGGCGCCCCGCGCGGTCAGCGCGCCGGTCAGCGCGCCTCGTCCGGTGCCGGCCCCGTGCTGCCGCGCAGCTCGAGCCGGGCGGTCGGCGCCTGCACGTCCGCGGTCCGGGCGCCCTCGACCAGGTCGAGCAGCATCCGCACCGCCCCGGCCGCCTCGGCCCGGGCGTCCCGGCGCATCACGGAGAGCATCGGGTGGGTGAGGCGGCTGATGCCGGACGAGTCCCACGCGAGCACCGACAGGTCGCCCGGCACGTCCAGGCCGAGCTCGGAGGCCACGGCCATGCCGGCCATCGCCTGCAGGTCGTTCTCGTAGACGATCGCCGTGGGGCGGGTCCCCGCGGGCTGGGCGAGGAGCCGGCGCGTCGCCTCCGGCGCGGCCCCCGGGCGGCCCTCCGCCTCGAGCACCTGCGGCTCGGCGAGCCCGGCGTCGACGAGGGCGGCCGTGACGGCGTCGGTGCGGATCCGGGAGTGCGCCAGCCGCGTCGCGGACGCGACCCGGGCCACCCGCCGGTGCCCCAGCCCGGCCAGCGCGCCGACGAGCTCGCGGGCGGCGGCCTCGTCGTCGGTCCAGACGGTCGGCAGCCCGGCGGTGTACCGGGGGTCGCCGAGGGTGACGGCGGGCAGCCCGAGCGCCTGCAGCGCGGCGGGGCGGTCGTCGTCGACCCGCAGGTCGATCATCACGAGGCCGTCGACGCCGTTCGCGGACGACCACTGCTCGAAGGTCGCGAGCTCGGCGGCGTGCCCGGAGACGACCTGCATGCTCAGGGTGATCGAGTGGTCGACGAGCTCGTCCTGCATGCCCTCGAGGAAGTGCTGGAGCAGCGGCTCGACGCCCCGGACCCGCGGGGGGCGGTTCAGCACCAGCCCGATCGTGTCGGAGCGCCCGCCGGCCAGCGCCCGGGCGGTGGTGTTCGGCCGCCAGCCCATGTCCTCGGCGATGCGCAGGATGCGCTCGCGGGTCTCGGCGGACACGCCCGGCCGGCCGTTCAGCGCGAACGAGGCGGCGCCCTTGGAGACGCCCGCGCGCGCGGCGACGTCGGCGATGCGCACCCGAGCCACGTCCTCGTCCTCCTGCTCGCGCCGGCCACGTCCGGAGCCCGCCGACCGCCGACCGAAGGGGTCCGCGCTGTGCGGGAGTCTACGCAGGCGAGGGGGCGCGTACCGACGGTTCCGCCCGTCCGTCGGCACGCGTCCCGCGAGCCCGCAGGGTGCTACAGCCCGAGCTCCGCGAGCACGGGCAGGGCGGCCCGTACGGCGGCGCGCCCGTCGTCGGCGGTGCGGGCGGACACGGCCAGCTCCGCGACCCGCCGGCAGTCCGCCAGCGTGACCCGCTCCAGCACCGCCGCGACGTCCGCGAGCGCCCGCGGCGTCATGGACAGCGAGGTGACGCCGAGCCCGACGAGCACCGGCGCGAGGGCCGGGTCGGCCGCGGCCTCGCCGCACACCCCGACCGGCCGGTCGTGCTGCTCGCCGCCGCGGCCCGTGGCGGCCACGAGCGCCAGCACGGCGGGCTGCCAGGGCGTGGACAGCGCCGCGAGGTCGGCCAGCTCGCGGTCCGCGGCCATGGCGTACTGGGTGAGGTCGTTGGTGCCCAGGCTGGCGAACCGGGCGTGCGCGAGCACCGGCTCGGCGCACAGCGCCGCGGCCGGGACCTCGACCATGACCCCGGCCTGCGGGAGCCCGTGCCGCTCGCACAGCGCGACGAACGTCTCGGCCTCGTCGGGGGTGGCGACCATCGGCGCCATGACCCACACCTCGGCCTGCTCGGCGGCGCCCGCCCGGGCGATGGCGTCCAGCTGGCGGTCCAGGACCTCGGGGTGCCGGGCGGACGTGCGCAGCCCCCGGACGCCGAGCGCCGGGTTGGGCTCGCCGTCGGCGGTCACGAACGGCAGCGGCTTGTCGGCACCGGCGTCGAGCGTGCGGACGACGACCTTGCGGCCGGCGAACGCCGACAGCACCGTGCGGTAGGCCCGCACCTGCTCGGCGACGGACGGCTCCTCAGTGCGGCCGAGGAAGCAGAACTCCGTGCGGAACAGCCCGACGCCCTCGGCCCCGGCGTCCGCGGCGGCCTGCGCCCCGGACGGGTCGGCGACGTTGGCGAGCAGCTGCACCCGGTGCCCGTCGGCGGTGCGGCCGGGGCCGGTGAACGTCCGGTCGCGGCGCCGCTGCGCGGCCGCGGCGGCGGCCAGGTCCTCGGGGCCGGGGTCGCGCAGCACCGTGCCGGCGGAGCCGTCCACGACCACGGTCTCCCCGTCGGTCAGGTCCGCGGCGCCGGGGGTCGCGACGACGGCGGGGATGCCGAGCGAGCGGGCGAGGATCGCGGTGTGCGAGGTCGGCCCGCCGCCGACGGTGACGACGGCGACGACCTGCGCCGGGTCGAGCGTGGCGGTGTCCGCGGGCGCGAGGTCGTGGGCGACGAGCACGAACGGCCGCCCGGGGTCGGGGACGCCGGACGGGCGGGCACCGGTGAGCCGGGCGACGACCCGGTCCCGGATGTCCGCGACGTCGCGCGTGCGCTCGGCCATGTACCCGCCGAGGCCGGCGAGCTGGTCGATCACCACGGCGGCGGCCTCCCAGACCGCGCGCTCCGGGGTGCGCCGGTGCTCGCGCACCCGGCGGGCCGCGTCGGAGGCCAGGGCCGGGTCGGCGGCCATGGCGGCGGCGACGGTCAGCACCTCCGCCGAGGTCCCGGTCGCCCGGGCGGCCGCGGCGGTCAGGTCGGCCTGGACGGCGGCGGTGGCGGCGTCGATCGCGGCGCAGGCGGCGTCCAGGGCGGTGTCGCCGGGCCCGTCGGCACCGGCCGGGGCGGGCAGGGTGGCGGCAGGGGGCTCCGCGACCGGAGCCGGCATGGTCGCGACCACGCCGGCTCCGGTCCCGGGGCTGACCCCGACGCCGCGGAGGGCGACGGTCACGCGGTGCCGCCGTCCGCCGGACGGCGTGGGGCCGGCGGGGCGTCGCCGGCCGTGGTGGCGGGAGCGGCGGCGGCCGTGCCCGCGCCGACCGGCTCCGGGACGGCGTCGCCGGCGCCCTCGGCCACGGGGTCGTCCTCGCGGCCCGGCGTCTTGAAGTTGAACTTCGTGATCATGAACCGGAACAGGAAGTAGTAGACGACCGCGTACCCGAGCCCGATGACGATCAGCAGCACCGGCTGCTCCGCGATGCGGAAGTTGAGCAGGTAGTCGATCGCCCCGGCGGAGAACCCGAAGCCGCTGCGGATGTCGAGGGCGTTGACCAGGGCCAGCGAGGTGCCGGTGAGGACGGCGTGGATGGCGTACAGCGGGTAGGCCACGTAGACGAACGCGAACTCGAGCGGCTCGGTGACGCCGGTGACGAACGCGACCAGCGCGGCCGAGCCCATGATGCCGGCGATGACCTTGCGGTTCTTCGGCTTCGCGGTGTGCACGATGGCCAGCGCGGCGGCGGGCAGGGCGAACATCATGATCGGGAAGAAGCCGGTCATGAACGTCCCCGCGGTGGGGTCGCCGTGCAGGAACCGCGCGATGTCGCCGTGCCAGACCTCGCCGGAGGCGTCGGTGTAGTCGCCGAACTGGAACCACGGCAGCGAGTTGAGCAGGTGGTGCAGGCCGAACGGCAGCAGCAGGCGGTTCAGGGTGCCGAACACGAAGGCGCCGATGACGGTGGAGCCGGTGACCCAGTTGCCGACCGCGGTGAAGCCGGAGTCGAACGCCGGGTAGATCAGGGCGGCGACGACGGCGATGAGGACGGCCGCGCCGGCGGTGACGATCGGGACGAACCGGCGGCCGCCGAAGAACGCGAGGTAGGCGGGCAGCTTGATCCGGTAGTACTTCTGGAACAGCAGCGCGGCGACGAGGCCGATGACGATGCCGCCGAGCACGCCGTAGTTGATCAGCTCCTGGCTGGGTGCTCCGAGACCTTGTTGCACGGCATGGAGGACGAGCGCGTTGTAGTCGCCGTTCGCGGCCGCCTCGAGCGCGGCGGGGTCGGCCGAGTCGAGCACGCCCTGCGCCCCGACCTCGGCGGGCTTGCCGAGGATGTACGGCGACAGCGCGTCGGTGACGCCCTTGAACACCAGGTACCCGATGAGGGCGGCGAGGCCCGTGGAGCCGTCCGACTTGCGGGCGTACCCGACGGCGACACCGAGCGCGAACAGCAGCGGCAGGTTGCCCAGCAGGGCGTTGCCCGCGGCGCCGAGCACGTCGGCGACCGGCAGCAGCCAGTCGGCGCGCGCGCCGAGGCCGTCCGCGCCGAGCATGTCGGCCTGGCCGAGCCGCAGGAGCAGCGCGGCGGCGGGCAGGGAGGCGATCGGCAGCATCAGCGAGCGTCCCACCCGCTGCAGCTGCGCGAGGCCGGGGACGCCTCGCTTGGGGGTGTCGACCGTGGTCGCGGTCATGGTCTGTCTCCTCGTCGAGAGTCGGACGCGGGCACACGGACGGCCCCGTGTGCGAGGGGAGGTTCCCCGCCGTCGGACGGCGGTTCTTCTGGCTGCCGGGTGGTCCCGGGTGGGGCCGACCGGGCGTGGTCGAGCTCGGTTCCGTCAAGTTGTCTGGACCAGTTGCGGTCAGAGTGGTCTAGACCGGAAGATGTGTCAAGGGCCACAGCCCGACCGCGCGCCGCGGCAGTCCGAGAGGGCCGGCGTCCGGACGACGTCGACCGAGGTGGGAGGGTGAGGGCGTGCACGCACCGCAGCCGGCCCCGGCCCCCCACGCCCGACGACCGGGGCACAAGTACCAGGCCGTGCGGTCCTACCTGATCGACCGCGTCGAGCGGCAGCTCCGGGTCGGCGACGCCATCGAGTCCGAGCGGGCGCTCTGCGAGCGGTTCGGCGTGTCCCGGATGACGGTGCGCCAGGCCGTGGACGCGTTGGTCGGGGAGGGTGTCCTGGTGCGCGAGCAGGGGCGCGGCACGTTCGTCGCCCCGCAGCGCATGGACTTCGAGATGCGCCTGACGACGTTCGGCGAGGAGATGCGCCGGCGCGGCATGCGGCCCGACACCCGGGTGCTGGACGCGCGCACCGAGCCCGCGACGGGTGAGGCCGCGGACGCGCTCGGCACCGACGTCGACGCCCCGCTGCACCACCTGTGGCGCGTCCGGTACGCCGACGGCACCCCGATGAGCATCGAGCAGCTGTGGGTGCCGGTCGCGCTCGCGCCGGACCTGTTCGCCGGCGGGCCGCCCGCCAGCCTGTACGACGCGCTGCGCGAGGTCGGCCTCGACCCGTCCTGGGGCGAGGAGACGCTCACCGCGGCGGAGGCCACCGACGAGGAGGCCGGACTGCTCGACCTGCGGGGCACCCGGGCGGTGCTGCGGGCCACCCGGCGCACCTTCAGCGCCGACACCCCGTGCATGTACTCGCGCGCCTGCTACCGCGGCGACCGCTACAGCATCTGGGTGCCGCTCAGCGCGCCCAGCCCCGCCCTCGTGCCCCGGCGTACCGCCGCCGGCGCGGAGACCCCGGTGGGGGCGCAGCCATGACCGACGGGAGGAACCGGATGACGCACGCGGACACCGACCGGGCCGAGGCGATCCTCGCCGGGCTCGGCGGGGTGGGCAACATCGACGAGATCGAGCCGTGCACCACGCGGCTGCGCTCGCTCGTGAAGGAGCCGGCCCGGGTCGACCCCGCCGCGCTGCGCGCCGCCGGCGCCTTCGGCGTGATGGTGTCCGGACGGGTCGTGCAGGTCGTCATCGGCCCCACCGTCGACACCCTGGCCTCCGACATCGCGGACCTGATGTGACCCTGATCGACCCCCGAAGGAGAACACCATGAGCAGCAAGGCCGAGCAGATCCTCGCCGGACTGGGCGGGGACGCCAACATCGTCGACCTGGAGCCGTGCATCACGCGGCTGCGCGTCGAGGTGGAGGACCCGGCGAAGGTCAGCGAG
Organism: Cellulomonas sp.; assembly: GCA_032056255.1. Taxonomy (GTDB): domain Bacteria; phylum Actinomycetota; class Actinomycetes; order Actinomycetales; family Cellulomonadaceae; genus Cellulomonas. The sequence goes on from DAMBCY010000057.1 coordinate 7,225, forward strand.
CCGACCCTCAAGGCCGCCGGCGCCATCGCCGTCATGCAGTCCGGCACCGTCGTGCAGGTGATCGTCGGCCCCGAGGCCGACACGCTGGCCTCCGACATCGAGGACCTGCGCTGATGGCGGCACTGACCGTCCTCGCGCCCGTCACCGGGACCGTGCGGGCGCTCGCGGACGTCGACGACCCCGTGTTCGCGGGCGAGATCGTCGGCCCGGGCCTCGCGATCCAGCCGGACACCGCCGCGGACGCGGGTCCGGGGGCCGGCACCGTGGTCGCGCCCGTCGCGGGGACCGTCGCGAAGCTGCACCCGCACGCGTTCGTGCTGCTCGCCGAGGGCGGCCGCGGCGTGCTGGTGCACCTGGGCATCAACACCGTCCAGCTCGGCGGTGCGGGCTTCACGCTGCACGTGGCCGAGGGCGACGCCGTCGAGCAGGGGCAGCTGCTCGTGGAGTGGGACCCGGTGGCCGTCGAGGCCGGCGGCCGGTCGGCGATCTGCCCGGTGGTCGGGCTCGAGGCGCTGCCGGACTCGCTGACCCGGCTCGTCGAGCCGGGGGCCCGCGTGGCGACGGGCGACCCGCTGCTCTCGCTCGCCTGAGGCCGTCCCGCCCCGCGGGGCCGGCCGTCCGGGACCTGCCGCCGGCGCGCACCGCCCGCAGGTCCCGGACCGTGTCCCGGGACACGGCGCGACGCCGGCCCGATACTGGGTCACATGCACCGCACAGCCGCCATCCGGGACCGTCTGCGGACGCTGCCCGCGCTGACCGGCAACCTTCCCGACGTCGACCCCTACGCGCTGCCCGCCGACCCGGTGGAGGCGTTCGAGGAGTGGTTCGCCGCGGCGGTCGACGCCGGTGTGCCCGAGCCGCACGCGATGACGCTCGCGACCGTCGGCGCCGACGGCACGCCGAGCTCCCGCATCGTGCTGCTGGCCGACGTCGCGGACGGCGCCTGGGTGTTCGCCACCGACGCCCGCACCGTGAAGGCGTGCGACCTGTCCGGCGACCCGCGCGCCGCGCTGAGCTTCTACTGGCAGCCCCTGGGCCGGCAGGTCCGGGTGGTCGGGCGGGCGCACCTGCTCGACGCCGAGACGTGCGCGGCCGACTTCCTCAGCCGGTCGCCCAGCTCGCGGGCCGCCGCGCTCGCGTCCCGCCCGGGCGAGGTGCTGCAGTCCGTCGACGAGATGAGCACCGCCGTCGTCACCGCCCGCGCGCGCGTCGACCGCGAGCCGCGCCTCGTCGTGCCGACCTGGCAGCTGTGGGCGGTGCAGGCCCAGGAGGTCGAGCTGTGGCAGGGCGACTCCGACCGCGCGCACCTGCGGCTGCAGTACCGGCGTGACGGGGAGCGGTGGACCCGGTACCTCGGCTGGCCCTGATCCGGGCCCGACCCGGTCGCGGTCGGCGGCACGTCCGTCAGGCGGCCGGCGGCAGCGCGTCCGGGCTGACGTCCGCCGCGCGCGCGGCCAGGGCGTGCAGCGCGCGCTCCAGCGGTCCGCGCCCGAAGGCCGCGCGCCACAGCCAGCACGACGCGACGGTGACGACGAGGAACGCCACCCACGTCCCCGCGTCCGGCTCCCACACCACCGACGTGCCGAGCACCGCGATCGCCACGAGCTGCGCCGTGTACGCCGTGAGCGCCAGCGCGCCCGTCGCGGCGACGGGGGCGACGAGACCGGGCGCGGCGTCCGCGAGCAGCAGGCACAGCGCCAGCACGGCGAGGCCGACGCCCGTGTTCGCGACGACCTCCAGCGGGGAGGACGAGTGCGGCTCCGTCGTCACCAGCGCGGCGAGGGCGCTGCCCGGCTCGACGACGCGGGTGAGCAGGGCCCCGGCCCCGAGGCCGGCGGTCGCGAGCGCCGCGCCGGCGCCGAGCAGCCGCAGCCGGACGCGGGTGTCCCGCAGGTCGCTCCGGCCGACCGCCAGGCCGACGAGGACGTAGGCGAACCAGGTGACGGCGGGGTAGTGCGACCCGGTGAGCAGGTCGGTCCACTCCCGCCCGGGCAGCTGCTCGAGGACCGGGCCGACGGCCTGCTGCAGGACGGGCCCGAGCGCGGCGACGACGACCGCACCGGTCAGCAGCCTCCGGGGCCGGGTGCCGAGCAGCGGTGTCGCGCAGGCGAACAGCACCCCGTAGGTCGGCAGGATCACGGCCACCGGCGTGCCCAGCAGGGTGACGACGACGCCGATGCCGAGCACGCCGGCCGCGCGGACGAGCAGCCGGGTGCGGGCCTGGACCCGGCGGGTGCCCGCCACCGGGGCGGACCCGCCGGACAGCAGCGCGACGGAGACCCCGGAGAGCAGCACGAACAGGGCGGCGGAGCGGCCGTCCGCGACCTGCGTCAGCGACCACGGCCAGGGAGACCCGGGCCCGCCCGGCCCCACGTGCGCGGTCAGCATGCCGAGCACCGCCAGGCCCCGGGCCACGTCCACGCCGGTGATCCGCTGCATGCGGGCCACGCTAGCGGGGGCGGAGCGGGCGGGACGGGGCGGACGGCCCGCACGGGATGTCTCGCCTGGCGGGACGAGTCGTACCGCCCGTTGGAACGGGGTGCCCCGGCCCCCTACAGTCGGCCGGGTGACCGACATCCACCCGTCCGAGGTCTACACCCACGGCCACCACGACTCCGTCCTGCGCTCCCACCGGTGGCGCACCGCGGAGAACTCGGCGGCCTACCTGCTGCCCGCGCTGCGCCCCGGGCTCACGCTGCTGGACGTCGGCTGCGGGCCGGGCAACCTCACCGTCGACCTGGCCGCCCGCGTCGCGCCCGGCGCGGTCGTGGGGATCGACCGCTCGGAGGCCGTGATCGGGCTCGCCCGGGAGGAGACCCGGTCGTCCGGGGCGGCGAACGTCACGTTCCAGGCCGGCGACGCCTACGCGCTGCCGTTCGAGGACGGCACGTTCGACGTCGTGCACGCCCACCAGGTGCTGCAGCACCTCGCCGACCCGGTCGCGGCGCTGCGCGAGCTGCGCCGGGTGACGAAGCCGGGCGGTCTCGTCGCGGTCCGGGACGCCGACTACTCGGGCATGACCTGGTTTCCGGCCTCCCCGACGCTCGACGAGTGGTCCGCGCTCTACCACGAGGTCACCCAGGCCAACGGCGCCGAGGCCGACGCCGGCCGCCGGCTGCAGTCCTGGGTGCTCGCCGCCGGGTTCGACCCCGACTCCCTGGTCGCGACCGCGGGGGTGTGGTGCTACGCCTCGCCCGAGGACCGGGCCTGGTGGGCCGACCTGTGGGCCGACCGCTGCGTCGAGTCCGACTTCGCCCGGCAGGCGGTCGCGCACGGTCTCGCCGACGAGGTGGGCCTCGAGCAGCTCGGCGCCGGCTGGCGGGAGTGGGGCCGGGCCGCCGACGGGTGGTTCGCGGTGCTGCACGGCGAGGTGCTCGCCCGGGTCTGACCTAGGCTGAGGCCCGTGCGCATCGCGAGATTCACCACGGTGGACGACCCCCGCTACGCCCTGGTCGAGGGCGAGCCCGGTCAGGAGCAGCTCGTCGTCATCTCCGGCGCCCCGATCTACACCCCGGTGCAGCCCACCGGCGAGCGCATCCCGCTCGGCGACGGCGTGCGCCTGCTCGCCCCGGTGATCCCGCGGTCCAAGATCATCGGCGTCGGGCGCAACTACGGCGACCACGCCGCGGAGATGGGCAACGAGGTCCCGACGGCCCCGCTGCTGTTCCTCAAGCCGAACACCGCCGTCGTCGGACCGGACGACCCGATCGTGCTGCCCGACTGGACCGAGGAGGTCTCGTACGAGGCCGAGCTCGCCGTCGTCATCGGCAAGGTCACCAAGGACGTCGCCCCGGAGCACGCCCTGAGCAAGGTCTTCGGCTACACCGTCGCCAACGACGTCACCGCGCGGGACGCCCAGCGCACCGACGGGCAGTGGGTCCGGGCGAAGGGCTTCGACTCGTCCTGCCCGATCGGCCCGTGGATCGTGCCCGGGCTCGACGTGGGCGACCTCGCCGTGCGCTCCCGGGTCAACGGCGAGCCGAGGCAGGACGGCCGCACGTCGCAGATGGTGTTCGACGTGCCCGCGCTGATCTCGTACGTGTCCGAGGTGTTCACCCTGCTGCCCGGCGACCTCATCCTCACCGGCACCCCCGCGGGCGTCGGGCTGATCGAGGAGCGCGACGTCGTCGAGGTCGAGGTCGAGGAGATCGGCACGCTGCGCAACCCGGTGCTGCGGCGGTCCTGAGCGTCGTCCGGCGGGCCCGGGGGCGGGCCGGTGCCGTCCGGGGGAGGGCCGCGGGCTCGCTAGGGTGGAGGTCGTGACCTCTGCAGCCCCCGGCACCTCACCGGTGCGCGTCCGCTTCTGCCCCTCGCCGACCGGGACGCCGCACGTCGGCCTCATCCGCACCGCCCTGTTCAACTGGGCGTACGCGCGCCACGTCGGCGGCACGTTCGTGTTCCGCATCGAGGACACCGACGCGGCGCGGGACTCCGAGGAGTCCTACCAGCAGCTGCTGGAGGCCCTGCGCTGGCTCGGCCTGGACTGGGACGAGGGCGTCGAGGTCGGCGGCCCGCACGAGCCCTACCGGCAGTCGCAGCGGATGGACCTGTACCGCGACGTCGCGCAGCGCCTGCTCGCGAGCGGGCACGCCTACGAGTCGTTCTCCACGCCGGAGGAGGTCGAGGCGCGGCACCGTGCCGCCGGCCGCGACCCGAAGCTCGGCTACGACGGCGTCGACCGCGACCTCACCGAGGAGCAGAAGGCCGCGTACCGCGCCGAGGGCCGTGAGGCCGTGCTGCGCCTGCGGATGCCCGACGAGGACGTCACGTTCACCGACCTCGTCCGCGGCGAGATCACGTTCAGGGCCGGCTCCGTGCCGGACTACGTCATCGTCCGCGGCAACGGCCAGCCGCTGTACACGCTGGTCAACCCGATCGACGACGCCCTCATGGGCATCACGCACGTGCTGCGCGGCGAGGACCTGCTGTCCTCCACCCCACGGCAGGTCGTGCTGTACCGCGCGCTGCTCGAGATCGGCGTGGCCACGGTGATGCCGCTGTTCGGGCACCTGCCGTACGTCATGGGCGAGGGCAACAGGAAGCTCTCCAAGCGCGACCCCGAGTCGAACCTGTTCCTGCACCGGGAGCGCGGCTTCACCCCCGAGGGCCTGCTCAACTACCTCGCGCTGCTCGGCTGGTCCATCGGCCCCGACCGGGACGTGTTCTCGGTCGCCGAGCTGGTGGCGGCGTTCGACGTCGCCGACGTCAACCCCAACCCCGCGCGGTTCGACCTGAAGAAGGCCGAGGCGATCAACGCCGAGCATGTCCGGCTGCTCGAGGCGTCCGACTTCCGCGACCGGCTCGTGCCGTACCTGCACCACGCGGGGCTGGTGCCCGCGGGCTCCTACGCCGACCTGTCGCCGGAGCACCGCGCGCTGCTGGACGCCGGGGCGCCGCTGGTCCAGACCCGGATGACGCTGCTGGGCGAGGTCGTCGGCATGCTCGGCTTCCTGTTCGTCGCCGACGACGCGCTGGTCGTCGAGGAGGAGGCGCGCGCCGCGCTCAAGGACACCGCGGCGCAGGTGCTCGACGCCGCGACGAGCGCGCTCGAGGCGGTCCCGGCGGACGGGTTCAGCACCCAGGCCGTCCAGGACGCGCTGCAGGCGGCGCTGGTGGACGGGCTCGGGATCAAGCCGCGGTTCGCGTTCACGCCGCTGCGGGTGGCCGTGTCCGGCCGCCGGGTGTCGCCCCCGCTGTTCGAGTCGCTCGAGATCCTCGGGAAGCCCTCGACGCTGGCCCGGGTCGCCGCGCTGCGCGCCTCGCTGTGACGGCGGACGCACCGGGGGCCGCCGTGCCCGCGCCGCCTGCCGTGGACGGCGTGCTGTTCGACGTCGACGACACCCTCGTCGACACCCACGGTGCGTTCGCCACCGCGCTGGCCGCCGTCAGCCGCGCGTGGCTGCCCGGCCTCGACCCCGCACGCGACCCCGAGGTCCTGGCCGCGTGGCGCGCGGACGTCGGCGGCCGGTACCGCCGGTACACGCGGGGCGAGGTGTCCTACCGCGCGCAGCGGATGGCGCGGGCCAACGAGCTGCACGCGCTCTTCGGCGGCCCGGTGCTCGACGACGCGGCGTACGACCGGTGGAACGCGGCGTTCGAGGACGCGTTCACCGGCGCCTGGGCGGCGCACGGCGACGCCGCCGGGGCGGTCCGGCGCCTGCTCGACGCCGGCATCCGGGTCGGGGCGCTCAGCAACGCCGCCACCGACTACCAGGTGCGCAAGCTCACCCGGGCGGGTCTCGCGGACGACGTGCCGCTGCTGGTCGGCGTCGACACGCTCGGGTTCGGCAAACCCGACCCGCGCGTGTTCGCCGAGGCGTGCCGCCGGCTGGGCACCGAGCCCGGGCGCACGGCGTACGTGGGCGACGAGCTCGACGTCGACGCACGCGCCGCCGTGGCAGCCGGGCTGCGGGGCGTCTGGCTCGCGCGGCCCGGGCTCGGCGCCAAGGGGGCGAACGAGCTCACCGCGGGGGCGGACGACGTGGTGATCCGGTCGCTGGACGAGCTCCCCGGGGTGCTGGGGCTGGAGACCCGCGGTGTCCCGCGGGGCCGGTTTGGACCACGCCCGACTCTCCGGTAATCTCATCCGTCGGTACGGCGTCCGCCTCGACGTCGGTCCTCACACCCGCTCGTCGGCGCCCCGTGCGCCGTCCGGTGCTGGTCGAGGATCGTGAGACAATGGAACGCAATACCATTGGGGTATGGTGTAATTGGCAGCACGAGTGATTCTGGTTCACTTAGTCTAGGTTCGAGTCCTGGTACCCCAGCAAGGCAGTTCGACCCGTCGCACAAGATGGTTTGAACGGGCCGGGCAGGATGCAGTACAGTAGTTCTCGGTCGAGCCGCCCCGGCGGTGAGATCGTCCAGGCCCCCATCGTCTAGAGGCCTAGGACGCCGCCCTCTCACGGCGGTAACAGGGGTTCGAATCCCCTTGGGGGTACAGAAGAAAGGCCGGTCACCGCACGGTGACCGGCCTTTCTGCATGCGCTGCCTGCGCCCGGCTCGCCCTCGCGCCCCGAGGTCGTCAGAAGGCAGCGAGGTCGTCACGGCTAGGTCAAGTGGTCGTTGCAACGAGTGCTGATCAGGGTGTTGCGGTGAGGTAGTCGGCGAGGGCTTGGGCGGGGGTGCGCAGGTCGAGGGTGGGTCGGGGTCGGGCGTTGAGCATGTCCTGGACTCGTTGGATCTGTTCGGGGGTCCAGGTCGACAGGTCGCTGCCCTTGGTGAACCAGAACCGCAGCAGCCGGTTGGTGTTCTCGTTGGAGCCGCGCTGCCAGGGTGAGTACGGGTCGGCGAAGTAGACCGGTGCCTGCAGATTCAGCTGGATGTGGTCGTAGGCGGCCATCTCGGTGCCCCGGTCCCAGGTGATCGAGCGGCGCAGGTGCGCGGGCAGGTCCGACATCGCGGCGATCATGGCCTGGGCGACCGTCTCGGCGTGGCGCCCCTGGGGCAGGTGCAGCAGGATCGCGAACCGGGTCGAGCGTTCGACCAGCGTCCCGATCGCCGAGCCGTTCCTGGCACCCATGATCAAGTCGCCCTCCCAGTGCCCGGGCACGGCCCGGTCGGCGACCTCGGGCGGGCGCTGACTGATCCGCAACGCACCCGAGAACGTGGCCTTGGCCCCCACAGGGGCCCGCCCGTGGGGTCTGCGGGCGCTCCGCCCGGTCGACAGGCGTGTGGCCAGGTCCTGACGCAGCCCACCACGGGCCTGGACATACAACGCCCGGTAGATCGTCTCGTGGCTCACCCGCCCAGTCTGGTCGCCGGGGTGGGCGACCTTGAGCATCTTCGCGATCAGCCCCGGCGACCAGCCCTGGTCCAGCCCCTCGCTCACCACCGCGGCCAGGGCCGGGTTCGCGGCCAGCTTGAACGCCTTGGGCCTGGCCCGACGCCGGGCCGCGGCCCACTGCGCCGGCTGGGACCGGTAGACCCCGTCCGTGCCTCGACCGCGAGCGACTTCCCGGCTCACGGTCGAGGTCGCCCGTCCGATCAAGGCCGCGATCGCGGTCAACGTCAACCCCTGAGCCAGACCGACCTGGATCACCGCACGGTCCTCCCCCGACAAGAACCGCCCCGAGGGCTCCCGCGCGGGCGAGCGCGCAAGCCGCAGACCACCACGCGGACCGGGCGCCATCGACTCACCGAACACCGCCACGACCCACGGCCGCAGCGTGCTGACCGCGACCCCGAGCGACCGCGCCGCCCCCGACAAGGACGAGCCCGCAGCAACCAGCCCCACCGCCCGCTCACGCAGGTCCTCGCCCAGACGCACCCCACGCACCATCGCAACCTCCCCAGACGTTGCGACGACCCTATGAACCTGCCCACACATGAGTGACGACCTCGC
>DAMBCY010000058.1:0-7093 GCA_032056255.1 Cellulomonas sp.
CGTCAACGGTCCCGCACCGTCACCAACGTCCTGGCCGAGTACATCTAGCCGCTCAGGTGCGCGGCACCCGCACGACCAGCGCCGCCGGCTCGACCCGTGCCGACAGGTCGGTGACCTTCCCGAGCACGTCCCCGTCGACCTGCACCCACTCGCCCCCGGACACCCGCAGCTCGACCTCGCGGGCCCGGGCGTGGTCGATCCGGCCGATCTTCGCGGGCAGCTGGTTGCGCACGCCCACGCCCTGCAGCACGACCTCGCCGAGCAGCTGCGCCCAGCCGGCGATGCCGCCTCGGGTGTCGATCGCCGCGACGTCCAGCCAGCCGTCGTCCAGCACGGCGTCCGGCAGCAGGGTGATCCCGCCGGGCAGCCGGCCGCAGTTGCCGATCAGCAGGCTGCGCACGCGAGCCGGCGTCGCGGGCTCGCCGTCGAGCCGCACGACGGTGCGCAGCCGGCGGCCGTGCAGGTGCTTGATCCCGGCCACGAAGTACGCCACCCAGCCCACCTTCGCCTTGAGGTCGTCGTCGGCGTCCGCGACCATCGCCGCGTCGAAGCCGAGGCCCGCGATCACCAGGAAGATGTGGTCGCGCGGCTGGTCGGTGTCCGCGGGCAGGTCGTCCGCCGCCTCCGCGACGTCGTCGTCGACGTCTGACTCGTACCGCAGCACCCGCAGCCACCCGACGTCGATCGTGCGGTCGGTGCCGTCGAGCGCGATGCGCAGGGCGCCGAGCGGGTCGCCGATCGGGATGTCGAGGTTGCGGGCCAGCAGGTTGCCGGTGCCGACGGGGACCAGGCCCATCGGGACGCCCGTGCCCACCAGCGCCTCGGCGACCGCCCGCACCGTCCCGTCGCCGCCGAGCGCCACGACCACGTCGGCCCCGCGGCGCACGGCCTCGCGCGACTGCCCGACGCCCGGGTCCTCGGGGGTGGTCTCGAGCCACAGCGGCTCGGGCAGGTACTGCTCCGCGCACGCCCGGCGCACGGTCGCCCGCAGGTCCGGCACCCCGGGCTTCGAGGGGTTCGCGACGAACGCGACCAGCGGTGCCCGCGGCGCGTCGGCGGACCCGCCCGCGTCGTCCGGGGCTGCCGACGCCCCGGAGGCGGGCGCCAGCAGCGTCCCCAGACGCCCCGCGCGCCGCGCGGGACCGGTCGCGCGCCACGCCCCCACGGCCACCCCGAGGCCGACCACCGACACCACCAGGGCGACGACGGCCACCCACCCCTCCCAGGTCATGCGGACGAATCTACGACCCCCCGCCCCCGCACGCCCCACCTCCGCCGGGGCGGCTGCGCAGCGAGGGAGGTGCCCGGACGCCGGTGGAGGCCGCCCCGGAGGGCTGTGTCGCCCCGCGCAGCACCCGCTCGCGCCGTCGGTGCCTCCCGGACCGGGTCGGTAGGCTCGCACCCGTGATCGATCTCAAGCTGCTGCGGCAGGACCCGGACGTCGTGCGCACGAGCCAGGTGGCGCGGGGGGACGACCCGGGGCTGGTGGACCAGGTGCTCGACGCGGACGCCCGCCGCCGCGCCGCCCTCACCGACTTCGAGACCCTGCGCGCCGAGCAGAAGTCCCTCGGCAAGCGGGTGGCCGCCGCGCAGGGCGAGGAGAAGCAGGCGCTGCTCGCGCAGGGCAGGACGCTCGCCGAGCAGGTCAAGGCGCTGCAGGCCGACGCCGACGCCGCCGACGCGCTCGCCACCGAGCTGGCCCGCCGGATCGGCAACGTGGTGGAGGACGGCGTCCCCGTGGGCGGCGAGGACGACTACGTGGTGCTGCGCCACGAGGGCACGCCCCGGGACTTCGCCGCGGAGTACGGCGCGGACTTCCGGGTGCGCGACCACCTCGAGCTCGGCGAGGGGCTCGCCGCCATCGACACCGAGCGCGGCGCCAAGGTCTCCGGCGCCCGGTTCTACTACCTCACCGGCATCGGTGCCCGCCTCGAGCTCGCGCTGCTGAACGCCGCCGTCGACCGCGCGCTGGCCGTCGGGTTCACGCCGGTCATCACGCCGACGCTCGTGAAGCCCGAGATCATGGCCGGCACCGGGTTCCTGGGCGCGCACGCCGACGAGATCTACCGGCTGGAGGCCGACGACCTGTACCTGGTCGGCACCAGCGAGGTCGCGCTGGCGGGCTACCACTCGGGCGAGATCCTCGACCTGTCCGGCGGCCCGAGGCGGTACGCCGGCTGGTCGGCCTGCTACCGCCGCGAGGCCGGGTCGTACGGCAAGGACACCCGCGGCATCATCCGGGTGCACCAGTTCCACAAGGTGGAGGCGTTCAGCTACACCACCGTCGAGGACGCCGCCGACGAGCACCGGCGCATCCTCGGCTGGGAGGAGCAGATGCTCGCCCTGGTCGACCTGCCCTACCGGGTGATCGACACCGCGGCCGGCGACCTCGGGTCCAGCGCGGCGCGGAAGTTCGACTGCGAGGCGTGGCTGCCCAGCCAGCAGCGCTACCTGGAGCTGACCAGCACCTCGAACTGCACGACGTTCCAGGCCCGGCGCCTCGGCGTGCGGGAGCGCACCGCGGCCGGCGAGATCCGCCCGGTCGCCACCCTGAACGGCACGCTCGCGACCACCCGGTGGATCGTCGCGATCCTGGAGAACCACCAGCAGCCCGACGGCTCGGTGCGGGTGCCCGAGGGCCTGCGCCCGTACCTCGGCGGGCTCGAGGTGCTGGAACCGGTACGGACCTCGGGAGGCGGATCGCGATGACCCACCCGCGCAGCGCGGCGGGCACGCTCGTCGCCCTGGACGTCGACGGGACCCTGATGACCTACGACGGGGTCGTCTCGCCGGAGGTGCGCGCGTGCGTCGCGTCCCTGCGGGAGGCGGGGGCCCACGTGGTGCTCGCGACCGGGCGCTCCGTCGTCGCCACGCTGGACGCCGCCCGCGACGTGGGCATCGACGAGGGCTGGGCCGTGTGCTCGAACGGCGCCGTGCTCATCCGCCTGACGCGCGAGCACCCCGACGGGTACGTGGTCGAGGAGATGACGACCTTCGACCCCGAGCCGGCGCTGCGCGTGCTGCAGCTGGAGCTCCCGGACGCGTACTTCGCGGTCGAGGACCTGGGCCGGGGCTTCAAGGTGTCGCGGCCGTTCCCGGACGGCGAGCTGTCCGGCGAGCAGCGGGTGTCCACGTTCGCCGAGCTGTGCGAGGGCCCCGCGACCCGCGTCGTCATGCGCGACCCGGGTCGCACGCCGGAGGAGTTCCACGCTTTGGTCGAGCGGGTGGGCCTGCACCAGGTGTCCTACGCGGTCGGGTGGAGCGCCTGGCTCGACCTCACGCCCGGCGGGGTCTCCAAGGGCAGCGCGCTGGAGGACCTGCGGCGCCGGCTCGGCGTCGAACCGTTCGCGACCGTCGCGGTGGGGGACGGCGGCAACGACGTCGAGATGCTGCGCTGGGCCGCCCGGGGGGTCGCGATGGGTCACGCGCCCGACGCGGTGCGCGAGGCGGCCGACGAGGTCACGGGCACGATCGCGGACGACGGCGCGGTGGCGGTGCTGCGCAGCATCGGGCAGCCGGTCGGCTGACCGCGGGTCGTCGCCGGCCCGCGCGCGGGAATGCGCTGCTGATTCCTTCCTGTGGTTCCTCCGGAATGTCCGAACGGCGCCGGTGAATGCCCTCGCCCCGGGCCCCTGACGCCGTCCGGCTGAGGCTTCCCGAGGCGCCCGCAGGCGGTGTCGCCCCTGGTCACGGCCCCGCTGCCCGGCTCCGTCGCCCCTGGTGCCCCCGTCGGGAGGACACCGGTGACCGGAGGCCGGCGGCATTCACCGGCACCGTCGCCGGGGCGCAGAAAGCATTCTGCGCGTGGTAGCGCTCCCACGAGAAACGGCTCCCGACCAGGCTGGACCGCGCCCCTCTCGGCGGAGCACAATCCCCGCCATGGCGCACGGCATCGTCGACGTGGCCCGGGCGGCCGGGGTCTCGACCGCGACCGTCTCGCGCGCCCTGCGCGGCCTGCCGAACGTCACCGCCGCGACCCGGGAGCGGGTGCAGCGCGCCGCGGACGAGCTCGGCTACGTGCCCTCGCCGTCGGCGTCGTCGCTGGCCTCCGGGCGGACCCGGACCATCGGGCTGATCACGCCGTGGGTCGCGCACTGGTTCTTCGCGAACGTCATCGAGGGGGCCGAGCGCGCGCTGCGGGTCGAGGACTTCGACGCCCTGCTCTACACGTTCGAGGTCAGCCGGGAGGTGCGCCGGATGCACGTGGACCCCGACGTGCTGCGGCGCCGCGTCGACGGGGTGCTCGTGGTCGGCCTGCCCCTGGAGACCGACGAGGTGCAGGCCCTGGAGTCGCTGGGCTACCCGCTGGTGTTCGTCGGGGCCGGGGCGCCGGGGCGGGTCACGGTGGGGCTGGACGACGTCGCGACCGCCCGGACCGCGGTGGCGCACCTCGCGGACCTGGGGCACCGGGTGATCGCGCACCTCAGCGGCGAGCCCGACGACCTGCTGCCCTGGTCGCCGGCCGTGCGCCGCGCGCAGGGCTGGCGCGCCGAGATGACGGGACGCGGCCTGGCCCTCGACGGCCTGGAGGTGCACGGGCACTTCGACGTGGCGGGCGGCCGGGAGACGACGCACGCGCTGCTGGACCGGCGCCCGGACGTCACCGCGGTGTTCGCGGCGTCGGACGAGATGGCGATGGGGGCGATCCTCGCCCTGCGCGACCGCGGCCTGGACGTCCCGCGCGACGTGTCGGTGATCGGCGTCGACGGGCACGACATGGCCGAGCACATGGGCCTGACGACGATGGCGCAGAACGCCCACGACCAGGGCGTCACGGCGGCGTCGATGCTGCTGGAGATGATCACGGGCGCCCCCGTGCCGCAGGAGGTGCTGTTCCCGACGGTGCTGCTCGACCGGGGGTCGACGGCGTCCCCGCGGGGGCGAAAGTGACCAAATCGTGACAAGTCCGTAGCCCGGTACCGGTTGTGCGCCGGCCATGTAAACGCTTGCATAGGTCCCACGCACCGAGGCGGACCCGCCTCGGTTGGCAACCACGACGAGGTGGAGGCACGCATGACCAGGATCCGTCGGCGCCGCGCAGGCGCCGTCGTGGCCGGGGGGCTCGGGCTCGCGCTCGCCCTGACGGCCTGTGCCGGGGACGACTCCGGCGACGACAACACCGGGGGCACCGGCGGCGACACCGCGGCCGAGTCCTCGATCGACTGCTCCGCCTACGACGAGTTCGGTGACCTCTCCGGCACCACGGTCTCCGTGTACACGTCGATCGTCGAGCCGGAGCAGCAGACCCAGGAGGACTCCTACGACCCGTTCGAGGAGTGCACCGGCGTCACGGTCGCGTACGAGGGCTCGCGCGAGTTCGAGGCGCAGCTGCTCGTCCGCATCCAGGCGGGCAACGCGCCCGACATCGCCTACCTGCCGCAGCCCGGCCTGCTCAAGACGATCGTCGGCGACTTCCCCGACGCGATCGTCCCGGCGCCCGACGCGACGTCGGCCAACGTGGACGAGTTCTTCTCGGAGTCCTGGAAGGAGTACGGCTCGGTCGACGGCACGTTCTACGCCGCCCCGCTGGGCGCGAACGCCAAGTCCTTCGTCTGGTACTCGCCGTCGATGTTCGCCGACGCGGGCTACGAGGTCCCGGAGACCTGGGACGACATGATGGACCTGTCCCAGCAGATCGTGGACGACGGCGCGATGCCGTGGTGCGCGGGCGTCGAGTCCGGTGACGCCACCGGCTGGCCCGGCACCGACTGGGTGGAGGACGTCGTCCTGCGCACCGCCGGTCCCGACGTCTACGACCAGTGGTACACGCACGAGATCCCGTTCAACGACCCGCAGATCAACGAGGCGTTCGACACGGTCGGCGACATCCTCAAGAACCCCGACTACGTGAACGCCGGCCTCGGTGGCGTGGACTCCATCGCCACCACCCCGTGGACGGACGCGGGCTTCCCGATCCTCGACGGCACCTGCTGGATGCACCGCGCGGCGAACTTCTACGCCACGCAGTGGCCCGAGGGCACCGACGTCTCGCCCGAGGGCGACGTGTACGCCTTCTACCTGCCGACCAACCAGACCGACATCAAGCCGGTCCTCGGTGGCGGCGAGTTCGTGGCGGCGTTCAACGACCGTCCCGAGGTGCAGGCGTTCCAGACCTACCTGTCCTCCGCGGACTGGGCCAACGCCAAGGCCCTCGCCACCCCGATGGGCGGCTGGGTCAGCGCCAACAACGGCCTGGACACGAACAACCTCGCGACGGACTTCGACAAGCTCTCGTCCGAGATCCTGTCCGACCCCGACGCCGTGATCCGGTTCGACGCGTCCGACCTGATGCCCGGCGAGGTCGGTGCCGGCACCTTCTGGACCGGCATCGTGAACTGGCTGACCGGCTCCTCCACGGAAGAGGTCACCGACACCATCGAGGCTTCCTGGCCGTCGTCCTGACGGACCGCACGTCCTGATCGGCTGACGGCTCGTCGGGCCGGCCGGGGGAGAACCCCCGGTCGGCCCGACGGGCCTCGTGTGGCTCGGAGGGGTACATGAACTGGTTGACGCAAGCCACGACGCCGGGCGAGAAGTTCGGCCTCATGCTCATCGCGATCGCGCTGTTCGTGGTCGTGATGGGGGCGATCCTCTTCCTGGTCGACCGACCGAAGAAGATCCCCCGCTGGGTGGTGGCCGCGGCCTTCGCCGGGCCCGCCCTGCTCCTGCTCGCGTGGGGCCTCGTGCGGCCCGCGCTCATCACCATCCGCGACTCGTTCTTCGACAAGCAGGGCGACGACTTCGTCGGTGTGGACAACTACACCCGTGCGCTGACGGACGGGCAGTTCCAGAGCGTCCTGGTGAACACGGCGGTCTGGGTGATCCTGGTGCCGATCGGGTCCACGCTCATCGGCCTCGTGTACGCGGTGCTCGTGGACCGCACGCGGTTCGAGAAGCTGGCGAAGGCGCTGGTCTTCATCCCGATGGCCATCTCGATGGTCGGCGCGTCGATCATCTGGAAGTTCGTCTACGAGTTCAAGCCGAACCAGCCCGGCGTGAAGCAGACGGGTCTGCTGAACCAGGTCCTGGTCTGGATCGGGCTCGAGCCGCAGCAGTTCCTCATCAACTCGCCGCTGAACACCGTGTTCCTCAT
>DAMBCY010000058.1:7103-15330 GCA_032056255.1 Cellulomonas sp.
GTTTCGCGATGACGGTGCTCTCCGCGGCGATCAAGGCCATCCCCGACGACATCGTCGAGGCCGCACGGCTGGACGGGCTGCACGGGCTGAAGATGTTCCGGTTCATCACCGTGCCGTCGATCCGTCCCGCCCTCGTGGTCGTGCTCACCACGATCGCGATCGGCACGCTGAAGGTGTTCGACATCGTCCGCACCATGACGGGCGGGCAGTTCAACACCCAGGTGATCGCGAACGAGTTCTACACGCAGGCGTTCCGGCAGAACAACAAGGGTCTGGCCGCGTCGCTCGCCGTGATCCTGTTCGTCCTCGTGGTCCCGATCGTCATCTACAACGTGCGCCAGCTGCGCAGGTCGGAGGAGATCCGATGACCAGCACGCCTCCTCCGCCGTCCGCCCCGGTCGGCGCCGCCATCGACGAGATCGCCGACGGCACCGGCTCCGCCACCGTCGGCGAGCGCAGGCTCACCCGCCTCGAGCGCCGCGCGGTCGCCACGAAGGGCAAGCTGTCCTCGCCCTGGGCGTCGTTCCTCGCGATCCTCATCGCGATCCTGTGGACCATCCCCTCGGTCGGCCTGCTCGTGACGTCGTTCCGGCCCGAGCTCGACATCCGGCGCTCCGGCTGGTGGACCGTCTTCGGCGGGCTGTTCTCCGGCGAGGCCGAGTTCACGCTCGACAACTACCAGCAGGCGCTGTTCGGGTCGGGCGCGAACCTGTCGACGTACTTCGTCAACTCGTTCGTCATCACGATCCCCGCGGTCCTCATCCCGATCACCATCGCGCTGCTCGCGGCGTACGCGTTCGCGTGGATCGACTTCAAGGGGCGCGAGTTCCTGTTCGTCGCGGTGTTCGCGCTGCAGATCGTCCCGCTGCAGGTGGCGCTGGTGCCGCTGCTGACCGACTACGTCAAGGTGGGGCTCAACGGCACGTTCTGGACCGTGTGGCTGTCGCACTCGATCTTCGGCCTGCCGCTGGCGATCTTCCTGCTGCACAACTTCATGAAGGAGATCCCCGCGTCCCTCGTCGAGGCGGCCCGCGTCGACGGCGCGGGGCACGTCAAGATCTTCTTCCAGGTGCTGCTGCCGCTGCTCGTCCCGGCGATCGCGGCGTTCGGCATCTTCCAGTTCCTCTGGGTGTGGAACGACCTGCTCGTCGGCCTGACCTTCGCCTCGCCGAACTCGCGGCCGCTGACGGTGGCGGTCGCGGAGATGGCGGGCACCCGGGGCGGCGACTGGCACGTGCTCACCGCGGGCGCGTTCATCTCGATGGTCGTCCCGCTGGTCGTGTTCATCTCGCTCCAGCGGTACTTCGTGCGCGGCCTGCTCGCGGGGTCCGTCAAGGGCTGAGCCCGCAGGCGCGGGCCCCGGTGCGGATCGTGCGCACCGGGGCCCGCGCCGCGCCCGGGGTCGGGCGCGGTAGCCGCGGCCGCGGTCGTGCCCGGGCTCGACGGTCCGGCGGGGCCCCCGACCGACCCGTCACCGTCCTGCCGCGCGTCACGGTGACGGACACGCAGCCCCCGGCGGGCTGCTCCCGCCGTAGAGTGCGCGACGATGACCGCCGAACGAGCAGGGGAGCCCGGCGCGCCGGTGCCCGCTGCGGGTGGCGGCGCGCTCGGCCGCGTCCCCGCGCCCGCGCTGTTCCTGGTCTCCGGGCTCGCGCAGTACGGCGGTGCCGCGCTCGCCGTCGCGCTGTTCGCGGTCGTGGCGTCGCCGACCGTCGCGTGGCTCCGCATCGCCGTCGCCGCGGTCGTCCTGCTCGCCTGGCGCCGCCCCTGGCGCTCCCGGTGGACCCGGGGGGACCTGCTCGCCGCGGCCGGGTTCGGCATCGTGCTCGCCGCGATGAACGTGTCCTTCTACGTCGCCATCGACGTCCTGCCCCTCGGGACCGCGGTCGCCATCGAGTTCCTCGGCCCCGTCGCCGTCGCCGCCGTCACCGGGCGGACCTGGCGGGAACGCCTCGGCATCGTGGTCGCCGCGGCCGGGGTCGTGGCGCTCGCCGGCGTCGAGCTGCGCGCGGGCGGACCGGACAGCGTGCGCGGGCTCGTCGCCATCGGCGTCGCCGCCGCGTGCTGGGCGGGATACATCCTGCTCGGCCGCCGGGTGGCCCAGGGCTCGCGGCGCGGGGCGGGCGCGGCGGTGGACACGGCGACCGGACCGGCCGCGGCCGCGGACCCCCGCCCCCGGCCGGACGGCATCACCTCGCTCGCTGTCGGCATGTCCGCCGGCGCGCTGGCCGGCGCCCCGTTCCTCGCCGCCCCCGCGGCGCCGGTGCTGCACGACGCCGGCCTCGCGCTCGCCGTGATCGGCATCGCGGTGCTCTCCTCGGTCGTTCCGTACGCCATCGAGCAGGTCGTGCTGCGCCGGGTCACCGCGGCCACGTTCGCGGTCCTGCTCGCGATGCTGCCCGCCACCGCGGCCGTCGTCGGAGCGGTGGCCCTGCGGCAGTGGCCGCACGGCTGGGAGGTCGCCGGGCTCGCGTGCGTGTCGCTGGCCATCGTGCTGACGGCCACCCGGCGAGCGCCGGCCGCGGGGGAGTCGTCGCCGGGCTGATCCGGTCGTGCGGGCCGCCCGCGCAGCCCGGACCCGCAGGTGGAGCGGGATCCGAGCCGCTCCCCGGATCGTCGCTAGACGGACCGAGGGCCGACCGGCTCACCGGGTCGGGCGTCGCCGCGAGTCCGGCGCCCCTTGACGACAACCGCCACGGCGAGCGACGCGACGGCGAAGATCAGCGCGATGGTCAGGTCGAGCTGCCCACCGAGCAGCGAGAACACGGCGTACATGACCCAGAAGGACACGAACGCGACTAGTGCGTTGACCACTCTGTGACGCAACATGCTCATCCCTTCGGGGCGAACGTGAGCCTGCTAGATCAGGCCCGCGACGATCACCACACCCGCAGAGGTGATGATCCCGCAGGTGAGGCTGTTGTTGCTGCACCAGTTCTGAGCGGCAGTGTATCCCTTCTTGATCGCCTCCCACACAGGAGAAGTGCGCGACGCCTGGCTGATCTTCACGAGCGGCGTACCAGCGCTGTTGTACAGCCAGTACGTCCCTGACGGGGTGCAGTCCTTCGGGTTCTTCCCGGTCCAGTCCCGCGTTGTGATGCCGTTGGTGCAGCGAGCGTAGTTGCCGGCCGCTTGAGCCGGTTCCGCGTCGACGACGACGCCGCCGACAGCTAGCGAAACGCCCATCGCCGCCACGGCGGCGATGCCGTACAAATTCTTCATGATTCCTCCCGCAGTGGGCAGACCGCCGGATTCGTCCAGTCCACCCAGACCCGCGAGGCGGGAATCGTGCGACCGTCGACGCTGCCGGCTCGAGCACATTCAGGATGGCGTCATCGGCGAATCCGATCAACACGCGAAGGTGAGGAGCGTGTCCATCTCCGATCGCGCGATGTACACAGCTGTACATTGACAACGTCGTGATGTAAGCGCCATTATGCTGCCATGCAATCCACGTGGGGGGTGGCCGAGGCGCGCGCGCAACTCGGCAGGGTTCTGGAGGAAGCCAGGTCCGGGCGCGACCAGCTGATCACCAGTCGAGGGGGTACGCCGGTTCGAGTCACGGCGAATCACACTCCAACCCCGACCAAGGAGCACCTTCACTACCTGGTCATCGCCCTGGCGGAGCGTGACGCCGGCTCGGTCTTTCTCGCGACGAAGGACGGCGAGCGCGACATCGGAAGCGTTCGGTTCGCCACGGAGACGTCCTCGGACCTGCTCGTATGGATGTTCGACGAGTTCGGATCGGAATGGTGCGCGGAATACGTCCGCGCCATGCTGCTTGCGATCCGCACGCTCCAAGCGACTTTTGGCGTACCGAACCGGGCGACGCTGTCAGATGTTGTCGGTGGCCTCCGTCGATCTCCATTCAACGCGCGACTTGCCTCCATCATCTCCAGCAGCTCATTTGATCGCGCACTCAAGGCGAGCGTGCTGCCGACCTTTCCAGAGCAGCATCGCCGCACGGTGATCGGCGAGTACTAGGCATCTCCGCACCCGAACTCGCGCAGGGCAGCGCACAGCGCGGGGAACACGGTCTCCAGGGGCGACTCGCAGATGTGTTCACGTTGCTCGTGCGCGAGCGTTCGCGCACCTCGCGAGCTGGGCGTGGGCGGCCTCGTCGGGTGGGACGCTGCCGGCTTCCTCGAGCAGCCGTTTGATCATCGTGCCCGTCGCGATGCTGACCGCGACCGCGACCGTCGTCGGAGCCGGGCTGAGCCGTCCACCGCCTGCCCGGCGCGGGGCCGACCGTGCGGGCCGCTCTCCTAGAGGTACTGCCCCGGTCCCTGCCTGCCGTCGTCGCCCGCGCCCGCCGCCCCGGGGATGCCGGGACCCCCGGGTCCACCGGCCGGCCCGTGCCCGCCGGGGAGCGCGCGCCGCATCTGCGTGAGCTGCGCCTGCGCGGCCATCTGCTGCGCGACGAGGGCGGTCTGGATGCCGTGGAACAGGCCCTCCAGCCAGCCGACCAGCTGGGCCTGGGCGATGCGGAGCTCGGCGTCGCTGGGCGTCTGCTCGTCGGCGAACGGGAGGGTGATGCGGTGCAGCTCGTCGATGAGCTCGGGGGAGAGGCCGTCCTCGAGCTCGTGCAGGGAGCGTTCGTGCACCTCGGCGAGCCGGGCGCGGGCGGCCTCGTCGAGCGGGGAGCTGCGCACCTCCTCGAGCAGCTGCTTGATCATCGTGCCGATCCGCATCACCTTGGCCGGCTGGCCGACCGCTGCCGCGGGATCGCCCGCCGCCTCGTCGGGAGCGGGGTCCGCGCCCGACGTGCCGTCGGGGTCGGCGGCGCCGGCTCCCAGCACGACGATCCGCGGCTTCGGGTCTCCGGGGGTGCTCGCGTCGCTCATGCCGGCCATCCTCTCGCGCCCGGCCGACCGGCACCACGGGTCACGGCACCAGCAGGACCTTGCCGAACACCTCGCCGGAGTCGAGCAGGCGGTGCGCCGCCGCGGCCTCGTCGAGCGGCAGCCGGGCGTGCACGACGGGTCGCAGCCGTCCGTCGTCGAGCATCGGCCAGGCGTGCGCGCGGACGTCGGCGACGATCCGGGCCTTCTCCGCGAGCGGGCGGGCGCGCAGCGTGGTGCCGATGACGCTGGCCCGGCGGGCGAGCAGCAGGCCCAGGTCGATCTCCCCGCGGGTGCCGCGCTGCGTGCCGATGACGACGAGCCGGCCGCCGGTCGCGAGGGCCGCGAGGTTGGTGGCGAGCCCGCCGGCGCCGAGCACGTCGAGGACCACGTCGGCGCCGTGCCCGCCGGTGGCGTCGCGGACGGCCTCGACGACGTCCCCGGTGCGGTGGTCGACCACGGTCCGGGCGCCGAGCGCCCGGCAGCGTGCCGCACGCTCGGGACCTCCGGCGGTCGCGACGACGTGCGCCCCGAGCGCGGCGCCGAGCTGGACGGCGACGGAGCCGACCCCGCCGGATCCGCCCTGCACCAGCAGGGCGTCGCCCGCCCGCAGCCGGCCGGCGTCCACCAGGTTGGACCAGGCCGTGCACACGGCCTCGGGCAGCCCGGCGGCGTCCACCAGGTCGGTCCCGTCCGGGACGGGCAGCAGCAGCGCCGCCGGCACGGCGACCGCCTCGGCGTAGCCGCCGCCCGCCAGCAGCGCCGCCACCCGGGTGCCGAGCGGCCACGCCCCGGGGTCCACGTCGGGTCCGTGACCTGCGACGACGCCCGACACCTCGAGCCCGGGCCAGTCGGGTGCGCCGGGCGGTGGCGGGTAGTTCCCCTGCCGCTGCAGCAGGTCCGCGCGGTTCACGCCGGCGGCGGCGACGCGGAGCAGGACCTCCCCGGGACCCGGCACCGGATCGGGCCGCCGAGCCGTCCGCAGCCGCTCCGGACCGCCCGCACCGTCGATCTCGATCACGCGCACCGTGCGAGCGTACGCAGGGCGTCGGTGCAGCGCAGCGGGATCAATCCGCCCGATGCCCTCATGTCGTGCCCCTCGTGCGCCGATGGACTTCGGACGGGAGCCCTGCCACGGCGCTCCCACCGGGGGACGAGGGATCGGGGAGGCAGGTCGACATGCTGCGCAGGCTCGGCATCCGCGCCAAGGTGCTGGCGGTCCTCGCGGTGCCCGTGCTCGTCCTGATGCTGACCGCGGCCTACATCGCCCTGCAGTCGGTCGACCGGGCCCGCACCGCCGGGACGGTCGACGAGATCGTGGCGATCCTGCCCACGTACGCGCGCACGGCCGAGGCCCTGCAGCAGGAGCGCACCCTGTCCGTGCAGCAGGCGAGCGACTCCGACCTCGGTGGCAGCCTCTCGGCGTCCCGCTCGGCGACCGACGACGCGGTGGCCGCGCTCGGTGTCGCCCTGCGTGCCGTCGACCTGTCCGGCCTGGACGCCCGCGTCGCCGCGGCGGTGCAGGACGCGAGCAACGCGCACACCGAGATCGTGGCGATCCGCGACCGCGTCGACGCGGGGTCGATCCCCGCGTCGCTGGTGGACAGCAACTACACCGACGTCGTGACCGCCGACAACGACGTGCCCGTGGTCGTCGCCGAGACGCTCTCCGAGCGGTCCCTGGCCAGCCGGCTCTCCGCGTACGGTGCCGTCGCCGACACCATCGAGCAGGTGCTGCGTGCGCAGCCGACGGCCACGTCGGTCCTGAAGGAGGACGGTGCGGACCCCTCCGAGGTGCGTGAGCTCGCCGCGCTGCTCGCCGTCCAGGACCAGGCACGCGACGACGCGCGCGACATGACGAACACGCTGCGGCTCCCGGGCATCCAGCTGACCTCCCGCGACGCCGACCTGACCGCCATGCAGCTGTCGCTCGTCTCGGGCAACGAGCTCACCGTGTCCGCGCTCGACCCGGTCCGGTGGAACGCGCTCGTCAACGCCGAGCTCGCCACGCTGCGCCCGGTCGGCAACGACCTGCTGACGTCCGCCTCCGAGCGCGCCGACGCCGTCGCGACCGACGCGCGCAACGAGGCCCTCATCACCGTCGGCACCACGCTGGCCGCCGCCGCGCTGTCGATCCTCATCGCCCTCGTCGTCTCCCGCGGGATCGTCGTCCCGATGCGCCGCCTCACCGCTGCCGCCGGCCAGGTCCGCGAGGAGCTGCCGCGCCTGGTGGAGCAGGTGGCCGTGCCGGGTGAGAGCCCCGACCTGACCCTCGCGGACATCCCGGTGGTGTCGCAGGACGAGGTCGGCCGCCTGGCGCAGGCGTTCAACGACGTCAACGCCACGACCATCCAGGTCGCCCGGGAGCAGGCCGCGCTGCGCGGCTCGATCGCGGAGATGTTCGTCAACGTCGCCCGCCGCGACCAGGTGCTGCTCGGCCGCCAGCTGGCGTTCATCGACTCCCTCGAGCGTTCCGAGGAGGACCCGGCGACCCTGGCGAACCTGTTCCGCCTGGACCACCTCGCCACCCGGATGCGCCGCAACGCGGAGTCCCTGCTCGTGCTCGCGGGCATCGACTCGGGCCGGCGGCTGCGCGAGGCGATGCCGCTGTCGGACGTGGTCCGCACGGCGTCCTCGGAGATCGAGCAGTACGACCGCGTGCAGCTCGAGCTCGGCGCCGACCCGCTGATGCACGGTTTCAACGCCCTCGCCGCGGCGCACCTGCTGGCCGAGCTCCTGGAGAACGCGACGCTGTTCTCGGAGCCCGGCACGCCCGTCGTCGTGGCCACCTCGGTCGACGGCGACCACGTCGTCGTGCACGTCACCGACGAGGGCCTGGGCATGTCGCCCGAGGAGATCGAGCAGGCCAACGTCACGATCGGCACGACGTCCCCGACGGAGGCGCTCGGCGCCCAGCGGCTCGGCCTCTACGTGGTGGCCCGCCTCGCCCAGCGCCTCGGCGCCCGGGTCCGGCTGGAGCGCGCGGAGGGCACCGGGGTCTCCGGGACCGTCGCCGTGGTGTCGTTCCCGGTCGCGCTGTTCACCGCGCACGACCCCGCGCTCACCGGTGGGCTCGACACCCAGCGGACCGCGCTGGCAGCCACGGGCGCGGTGCCCGTGGTCGAGGCGGCCGCGGCGGTCCCGGTGGACCTCGCGGCGCTCACCGACGGCGCCACGTCCACGGGGCTGCCGCGCCGCCGCTCCGGTGCGGACGGCCCGGTTGCGCCGGCCGTCCCCGCGGCCGGCGACCAGGACGTCGTGCTGCCCGCACCCGCCGAGGCCACCCTCGCGCCCGAGATCGCCGCCGCCGCCGCGGGCTGGACGCCGCTCGTCGCACCGCCCGCCGCCGGCCCCGCACCGCTGCCCAGCCGCGGCACGCTCCCGGG
>DAMBCY010000059.1:0-3770 GCA_032056255.1 Cellulomonas sp.
GTGGGCCGCGCCCGGAGGCCGGATGCGGGACCTTTGACCCCTGTTGTGACAGGAGTCACGCGGCGTAGTAAAGACACGTGCTCTCCGAGTACGGCATCAGTGACGCTGGTGCACGGACCACGCAGGGGTGAGGGGGTGAACGCCATGGTCGCGGTGAAGATCATCGAGGAGCAGAGCGAGGCGCTGATCGCGCCGAACTCGCACCACAACCCGGTCGTGCAGGTCAGCTTCGAGTGGAGGTGACCTGCACGTCCAACCGCGCCCCGTAGCGCTGGTCGCTCGCGGGCGCACACCGATCTCCAGATGGCTGGCGGTCTGTGGGCCCGCAGGCCGCCAGCCAGATGATGCAGGGGGCTGCAACGATGGATGTACGCACGCTCGAGCACCAGGTCACCCTCTACGGGCTTCCGGAAGGAAGGACGCTGGTCTGCCTTCCGTCACGCCCCCGTATCGAGGTCGACGCGGACATCGACGTCGTCGAGCGCGTGCTCCTCGACGACACGTCGTTGTCGACAGAGGCGAAGGCGTCGTTCGGCGACCTTCATGGCGCGATCGCGGCCCTGCTGGAGCGGGTGCCGATGCACCGAGCTCCGGATCTCCCCGTCGTCGGGGACGGCTTCCTGGCGTCGATCCTGGTGGAGCACCTGCCAGGAGCTCGCCGGGAGTCGCCTGACGCACCTTCTGCGGTGACACTGGTGGTGCTCGACCACGACATCGACCCGAGGGCGGGTTCCGGGTGGTCTCGAGTGACATCTCGACGCTGGGTCCCGGTCGTGGTTCGGGACGGCGCGCTGGAGATCGGGCCCCGAGACGGAGCCGGCGCCGAATGCACGTACGTCGACCTGCTCGATCGACGTCTCGCCGCGGCGTCGAACGCGGAGCACGAGCTGGCCTTCCGGACCGGGGGGCGCGTGCTCGACGAGAGCCTGCCCCAGAACGTGGTGCGCGCGCTGGCTGTCGTGGAGCGGGAGCTGCGAGACTGCGGACCGCAGCTCGAAGGTCTCGATCACCAGGTCCTGTCGGTCGACCTGGCCGACGGCCGCCACCGCTTCCGCCCGTTGCACGCTCTGGCCGGTGCGGAACGCCGCAGGCCGCGGCGCGAGATCGAGTCGCTCGTCGACCGGCACCACGGCCTGATCTCCCAGACGCGGCGCATCGCTCACCACAGCTCGATCCCGTCCCGGCTGGTGACGGTGCAGGCCGATGTCGGCTTGATCAACCGCATCACCCCGTGGGCGAACAACTCGAACTGCCAGGGCAGCGTGTTCGACGACGCCGAGGCCGCCCGTGCCGGTGCGATCGGCGAGACGGTCGAGCGGTACTGCGCGACCCTGCTGCACACCCTGCCCCGCGTCCGGGCGTCGTGGGAGCAGCTGCGTCGGAGCGGACAGAATGCCCTGGACCCGCTCCGACTCGTCCTGCACTCGGACGCGCAGTACGACCACCCGACGTTCCCGCTCGTGCGCTTCACCCGCGACCTCGAGACCTCCTGGGTGCCAGGCCGCTCGGTCACGACCGGGGGGTCGATCTGGGTGCCGGCATCCATGGTCTACGTGAACTACTTCACGGGGCCCCATGCCGACACCCCGCCGACGAACCTGCCCAGCTACCCCGGGATCGCCGCCGGCCCGAACGAGGAGTTCGCGATCGTCTCCGGGATCGAGGAGATCATCGAGCGGCACGCCACGATGGTGTGGTGGCACAACGCCATCCGGCTGCCGCGGCTCGACCTGCCCGACGAGACCACCTCGGTCTGGGCCGATCCGTCCACGCGTGACCAGCGATGGTGGGCGTTCCGGTTGCCGAACGAGTTCGACGTCCCCGTCGTCGCGGGCGTCGTCGAGCACCCCGGCGAGCAGCTGATCAACATCGGGTTCGCCGCCCGCCCGCGCCTGCACGACGCGGTCCTGAAGGCATGGTCCGAGGCGCTCACCCTCCAGGAGGGCAGCCGCGACCTGCTGCAGCCGGACGGTGCGTTCCGGCAGGCGTACGCCAGCGGGTTGCTCAACGGCTCGTCGATCAAGGCGCACCGGCCCGACCGCACCTACGCGGACGCCTACCGGGACGACTTCCGCGACATGAACGACCTCATGTGCCAGCAGCAGTTCTACCTGGACCCGCGCGCACGCGGCCGGATCTCGCACATCATCGACACCGACCGGACCGAGCGACGCTGGAGCGACCAGGACCTGCCCGACCGTTCCCTGGAGACCTACCGACGTCGCGTCGAGGCCAAGGGCTACGAGGTCATCAGCGTCGACGTGACCTCTCCGGACGTGGCCTCGACCGGAATGCGGGTCGTACGGGTCCTGATTCCCGGGCTCGTCCCGAACTTCCCTGCCGGGTTCCCGCACCTGGGCGGAGCGCGACTCCAGTCCGTTCCGGTCGAGCTCGGGCTGCGCCCGGATCCCCTGCCCGCCGACGCCCTCAACCGACTTCCCCTGCCGCACGCATGAGCACCGACGTCCCCGGCGCCGCCACGCCGGTGCGCGCGCACCTGGCGGCACGGGTCCTGAGCTCGTTGTTCTTGACCGAGCTCACCGAGGGTGTGCGTGCGATCGCCCTGCCGCTGCTCGTCTTCGGCAGCACCGGCAGCCTCACCGCGACCAGCCTCGTGGCGATCAGCGCCGCGGTCCCCGCTGTGGTCGTCGGGATCTGGGGGTCGCCGCAGGTCGACCGTCTGAACCGCCAGCGCATCATCGTGACGGCCAACCTCGTGCGAGCCGTTCTGCTCGTCGCCCTGCCCTGGGCGTGGGACGGCCTGGGGATCGCCGCGGTGATGGCGGTCGCGTTCATCTCCGCCTCGCTCGGAGCGATCGAGCAGCCCGCGATGTACGCGAGCCTGCCCACCCTGTTCGCCTCGCGGTACCAGGACTTCATCGGCAAGCGGACCGGTCTGTCGTTCCTGACCCAGACCATCTCACCAGCGATCGGCGGGGCTCTGGTCGGGCTGGTCGGCGCACCTGCGACCATCGTGGCCTGCGGCGCCGGCTACGGGGTGTATGCAGCGCTGATCGCCTCGATCCGTCACTTCGACCCCACCTACCGCGAGAGGTCCCGAGAGGCACGTACCCGCACGCAGCGCGCCCACCTGCGCGAGGGCCTGGAGTTCGCCTGGCGCACCCCCGTGCTCAGAGCCTTGTTCGGGTACTGGCTGTTCTCGATCATGGCCGTCCCCCTCGGGGTCCTGGCCGCGCTGCCCTACCTGACCGAGACGCTCGGGGTGTCGACCTTCCAGTACGGCCTGGCCTCCAGCTGCTACGGCATCGCGTCGGTCGCCGGCTCCCTCATCGCGGGGAAGATGAAGTTCCCCGGCGGCGCACGGCGGTGGCTGATCATGTCCGGCCTGGCCTACGGGACCGTGAACCTCGTGATGATCTTCCAGCCCGGCTACGTGCTGTTCTGCGTGCTCTGGCTCATCTGGGGCCTGGCCTACGGCCCCGAGGAGGTCGTCAGCCAGCTCGCGTTCGTCAAGGTCACACCACCGGCGCTGCAAGGCCGCATGTTCTCCCTCATGACCGTCGTCATGAGCGCCGCCACCCTCGTCGGAAGCGGCGTCGCCGGCCCGGTCTCCGACCACTTCGGACCCCACATCGCCATGGTCCTCGCGGGCATCCTGTTCATCGCCGCGACTCTCGTCAGCTTCGGGTTCGGGCATGCCGGACGAGCACTCAGCGAGCTCGACGTCACCGACGCCGGCGGTGCGCCGCAGGGGGGATGACGCTCCAGCACGCGCGGATGGTCGGGGGCGCGAGGACGGAACACCCCGT
>DAMBCY010000059.1:3780-15181 GCA_032056255.1 Cellulomonas sp.
CACCCCGTCGCCTGGACGTTCCCCCCGCGACTCCAGGGCGACGCACATGCCGCTGGTCCACGCGGACGGCCCCGAAGGGCTGGTCGTCGCGACTCCGGACGCGATCGACGAGATCGTCAGGACCTCACCTGCCGACGGGGCACCGGCTGACGTCGCGGCGCTCCTGGACCTCGGAGAACCGGCGGGCGGAGTCGGGCGCCCGCCGGCGCGGCCGGCGCCTCGGCGCCACGTGCCCCGTCGGAGCCCGGCACCCGGTTGTGCCGCGCGCGGAACGGGCGTCCGCGCCGGGCACGGCACCCCGGGGTACCGCGGCGTCAGCGGCGGCGCGCGCGGCTCGTGACCAGCCGCAGCGGCAGGCGTGCCGACGGGGCCGCGACCAGGTCCGCGGGCGGGCGGCCCACCCGGAGCACCTGCTGCACCGTGCGCCCGCCCAGCCTCAGGACGTCGGCCGCGCGGCCGCGGGTGCGCGCGTCCTCCACCAGCTGGCCGGCGAGGCCGGTGCCGAGGCCCGCCGCGGTCAGCGCGAGCGCGGCCCGCTGCAGCGCGCGGCCGGCGGCGAACCGGTCGGCGGGCTCGTCGCCGGCGGTGCTGAGCACCACCAGCGTGGGCCGCACCTCGTAGTGGTCCGCCGGACGCTCGCCGCCGGGTGCCGACGGTGTGGCGGAGAAGTCGCGCGCGGGCACCCGCCCGGACGGGTCCGCCGACCCGTGCGCGCGGCCGGGGACGCCGCGGCCGTCGTGCCGGTGGGCCCAGCCGGCGAGCTCGGCGAGGTAGGCCGGGTCGTCGCGCAGGCGGTGCTCCACCTGGGCGCTGAGGTCGAGCAGGACGGCCGTCGCCGCCTCGTCGGCGACGTGCGCCCGGACCTCCGGCACGCCCGGCGGTGGTCCGGCGGCGACGATCGCCCGCACCGCGTCGAGCTCGGCGGCCCCGACCGGCCCGTACAGGGGCCATCGGGCGGTGCGCCGGGCCGGGATCGCGGCGTGCAGCCGCCGCTCCGCGGCGCTGGGCCGCCCGTCGGTGCGCGCGTCGGGCCGGGTCCCGCGCGCGGCGGACCACGTGGCGACGAGCACGGGCCCGCCGGTGCCGGCCGCCGCGACGTCCACCGCGAGCGCGACCGGCACCCGCAGGCGGCAGCGCAGCCCGAGCTCGAGGTTCGCCGCCGCGGCGCCGAGCGACGCCAGCCACCAGCGGTCCTCGGGGTCGACCACGCGGGGCCGGTCGGCCCCGGCCGCGTGCAGCTCCACGCGGCCCGGGGCCACGACGAACCGCCACGGCTGGCTGTTGTGCACGGATGCGGCGCGGGTGGCGTCCCGCACCGCGAGGGTGGCGCGCCGGGAGGTGCCCAGGCCCGCGGGCCGGCGCGGTCTCACGCCGCGAGGCACAGCGCGAACCCGACGGCCGGCGTGAGCAGCGCCACGCCGTAGATCGCGGCGCGCACGACCTCCGGCGGGTGCAGCCCCAGGTCGTGCAGCGCGTGGTAGGTCCGGTGGCAGCAGTGCCACATCACCAGGCCCAGCGCGACGCACACCCCGAGCGCGACGAGCGGGTGGGTGAGGAAGCCGTGCACCCGGTCGTAGACGCCGCCCGCGCCGCCGAACGCGCCGAACGGCACCAGCAGCCCGAACACCAGGACCAGCACGGGCATCGTGAACACGGCGAGCATGCCGCCGCCGCCGAACAGCGCCCACATGAGCGGCTCGTTGGTCCGCCCCTCCCACCGACGCATCACCGGCCTCCCAGCCACAGGACGACGACGAGCGCGAACAGCGCCAGCAGCACGTAGTGCTGGAGCACCACCCAGCGGTCGGCGACGTACCGCCGGCCGCGGCGCACCCGGATGATCTTCGGCGTGGCCTGGAACCAGGTCGTGGCGTGCACGACGGCCATCACGAGGGCCAGGACCGTCAGCACGAGGTTCAGCGGGCGCGTCTGCAGGTCCACCCACCACGCCCACGCGTCCCGGCCGCGGTGCAGCGCGACGAGCCCGACCGCGAGGTCGAGGACGAACAGGCCCACGACGACGCTGGAGAGCTCCCGCAGCGCGTACGCGCGGTACTCGCGGCTCCGGAGGAACCACGTGCGGCGCACCGGGGCCCGGTACGGGCGGCGATGCCCCGCGGCGGGGGCACCCGGCACGTCGCGCGGCCCGGGCTCGGCCGGAGGGCGTCGGACGACGGGGGCGCTCACCGCAGCCCCCCGCGGCGCGGCAGGACGAACTCGGCGGCCCACGACGCGGCGGTCGCGGCCTTGGCCTGCTGGATGGCGGCCGCCGGGTCCACGCCCTTCGGGCACGCCGTCGAGCAGGCGCCGACGAAGGTGCAGGACCACAGGCCGTCCTCGCGGTCGAGCAGCGGCAGCCGCTGGTCGGCGCCGTGGTCGCGCGAGTCCCGGTCGTAGCGGACCGCGGCGGTCACGGCGGCGGGGCCGAGGAAGCCCGCCGCGAGGGACACCTGGGGGCAGGCCGCGTAGCAGAGCAGGCAGTTGATGCACATCGCGTAGTCGTGGTACGCGAGCATCTGCTCCGGCGTCTGCCGGTTCGCCGGCCCGTCGAGCGGGTGGTCCGGGTCGGGCACCAGCCACGGCCGCACGGACGCCAGGGCCGACATGAACGGCTCGAGGTCGACGACCAGGTCCCGCTCGACGGCCATGTTCTCCAGCGGCTCGACGCGCAGCGGGCCGGGCGCGTAGTCCCGGACGAACTGCTCGCAGCCGAGCTTCGGCACCCCGTTCAGCATGAACCCGCACGATCCGCAGATCGCCATCCGGCACGACCAGCGGAACGCCAGCGTCGGGTCGAGGTGGTCCTTGATCCAGGTCAGCGCGTCGAGCACCGACGTGTCCTGGCCCCACGGCACCGCGTACTCCACCAGACGCGGGGCGTCGTCGAGGTCCGGGCGGTAGCGCTGGACCTGGATGCGCATCGTGCCGAGCACCGCGGAGGCGGCGGGCGACCCGTCGGGCGCGCCGCGCCCGTCGCCGTCCGAGCAGCCGCAGGCCCCGCAGTCGCCCCCGCAGCCCCCCGCGGCACCGGTGGCACCGGTAGCGCGCGTGGCGGCGTCGGCCGGCCGGTCGTCGTACGGCGCGCTCATCGGGCGCTCCCTCCGGTCGGGGCGGTCACGGCGGCGCCGGCCTGCGCGCCGGCGTCGCCGTACGCGCGCGTGGCGGGCGGCGACGTCGTGATCGTCACGGGCGTGTAGGCGAGGCGCGGCGGGCCGTCGGGCGTCCGCCACGCCTGGGTGTGGGCGAGGTAGCGCTCGTCGTCGCGCGCGGTGAACCCGTCGAGGCGCTGGTGCGACCCGCGGGACTCCTCGCGGCCGAGGGCGGAGTGCACCATCGCCTCCGCCACGTCGAGCATCGCGCCGAGCTCGATCGCGCCCGCCCAGTCGGTGTTGTGGACCGGGCAGGTGTCGACGACCCGGACGTCGGCGTACCGGGCGCGCAGCTCGGCGACCGTCGCGGCCGTGGCCCGCATGCCCTCCGCGGTGCGGAAGATGCCGACCCCCTCGTCCATGGCGCGCCCGAGCTCGGCGCGGATC
The DNA here is from genome assembly GCA_032056255.1 of Cellulomonas sp. Taxonomy (GTDB): domain Bacteria; phylum Actinomycetota; class Actinomycetes; order Actinomycetales; family Cellulomonadaceae; genus Cellulomonas. The sequence continues at coordinate 7,317 of DAMBCY010000059.1, forward strand.
TCCGCCTGGCTCTCGGTGCCGTTGCCCATCAGGGACAGGTGCCGGTCCGCGGCGTCGGCCGCCTCCCGGCGCACCCGCGGGTCCGGCCCGGCCGGCTCGGCCAGGGCGTGGGCCGCGGCCCGCTCGCCCGCCACCCGGCCCAGCACCACGAGCTCGGCGAGCGAGTTCGAGCCGAGGCGGTTGGCGCCGTGCAGCCCCGACGAGGCGCACTCGCCGACCGCGTACAGCCCCGCCAGGGCCGTGGCCGTCGTGCGGTCGGTCTCGATGCCGCCCATCGTGTAGTGCGCGGTGGGGCACACCGGGACCGGCGCCGTCGCCGGGTCGATGCCGATGTACTGCTCGGCGAGCTCGCAGATCAGCGGCAGCCGCTCGCGCAGGTAGGCCGCCCCGAGGTGCCGCAGGTCGAGGTGCACGACGTCGCCGCGCGGGGTCGGGATGGTCCGCCCGGCCTGCTGCTCGTGCCAGAACGCCTGCGACAGCCGGTCGCGCGGGCCGAGCTCCATGTACTTGTTCCTGGGCTCGCCGACCGGCGTCTCCGGGCCGAGCCCGTAGTCCTGCAGGTACCGGTGCCCGTCGGCGTTCAGCAGCACGCCGCCCTCGCCGCGGCAGCCCTCGGTGATGAGGATGCCGGAGCCCGGCAGACCGGTCGGGTGGTACTGCACGAACTCCATGTCCCGCAGCGGCACGCCCGCCCGGTAGGCCATCGCCATGCCGTCGCCGGTGACGATCGCCCCGTTGGTGTTCTGCGCGTACACCCGGCCCGCGCCGCCCGTGGCGACGACCACCGACCCCGCCTCGACCAGCACGGGGTAGCCCTCGCGCTGGTCGTACACCAGGACGCCGGCCACCCGCCCGTCGCGCACGACGAGCTCGAGCGCCAGGCACTCGTCGAGCCGCCGCACCCCCGGGTGGGCGAGGGACGTCTGGAACAGCGTGTGCAGCAGGTGGAAGCCCGTCTTGTCCGCGGCGAACCAGGTGCGGGGCCGGCTCATCCCGCCGAACCGCCGCACGTTCACCGAGCCGTCGTCCTGCCGGCTCCACGGGCAGCCCCACCGCTCGAGCTGGTACATCTCCTCGGCCGCGTGCTCCACGAAGTACTGCACGACGTCCTGGTCGCAGAGCCAGTCGCCGCCCGAGACGGTGTCGGCGAAGTGCTGCTCCAGGGAGTCGTCCGCGCCGACCACGCCGGCGGCGCCGCCCTCGGCGGCCACGGTGTGCGACCGCATCGGGTACACCTTCGACACGATCGTCACGTCGAGCCCGGGGTGGGCGGTCGCGGCGGCGATCGCGGCCCGCAGGCCGGCGCCGCCGCCGCCGACCACCGCGACGTCCGTGCGGATCGTCTGCATCAGCGGCCGCCCGCCGTCGGCGCCACGGTCATCGCGAGCACGTCGAGCGCGGAGTCCAGCTGCTCGGGGGTCACCGCGCCGGAGTCGACGTGCCCCAGCGCCAGGACGGCCTCGCGGATCGTCAGGTCGTGCGCGACGGCGTGCTTGACGACCTTCGCGGCGGCCTCGTAGCCGATCAGCCGGTTGAGCGGGGTCACGACCGACGGGGAGGACTCGGCGAGCTGGCGGCACCGGTCGCGGTGCGCGACCACGCCGGCCACGCACTTGTCGGCCAGGTGCCGCGACGCGTTCGACAGCAGGGTCACCGACTCGAGCAGGTTGCGGGCCATCACCGGCAGCATCACGTTGAGCTCGAAGGCGCCGGACGCGCCGGCGAACGTCACGGTCGCGTCGTTCCCGATCACCTGCGCGGCGACCATGAGGACCGCCTCCGGGATCACCGGGTTGACCTTGCCCGGCATGATCGACGACCCCGGCTGCAGGTCCGGCAGCGCGATCTCCCCGAGCCCGGTGCGGGGGCCGGAGCCCATCCAGCGCAGGTCGTTGCAGATCTTCACCAGCGACACCGCGACCGTGCGCAGCGCCCCCGAGGTCTCGACCAGGCCGTCCTGGGCGCCCTGGGCCTCGAAGTGGTTCCGCGCCTCCGTGACCGGCAGGCCGGTGTGCTCGGCCACCAGGGCGATCACGCGCTGCGGGAAGCCGGCCGGGGTGTTGATGCCGGTGCCGACCGCCGTGCCGCCCAGCGGGAGCTCCGCGAGCCGGGGCAGCGCCGCCTCGACCCGCTCGGCGCCCAGGCGGATCTGCGCCGCGTACCCGCCGAGCTCCTGCCCCAGGGTCACCGGCGTGGCGTCCATCAGGTGCGTGCGGCCCGACTTCACGACGTCGGCGAGCTCGTCCGCCTTCGTCTCCAGCGTCGCGGCCAGGTGGCCGAGGGCGGGCAGCAGGTCGCGGATCACGGCCTGCGTCGCCGCGATGTGGATGGAGGCGGGGAACACGTCGTTCGAGGACTGCGAGGCGTTGACGTGGTCGTTCGGGTGCACGGGGGTGCCCGCGCGCTCCGTCGCCAGGGTGGCGAGCACCTCGTTGGCGTTCATGTTCGACGAGGTGCCGGAGCCGGTCTGGAAGATGTCGACCGGGAAGTGCGCGTCCCAGCGGCCCTCGATCACCTCGTCCGCCGCCGCGACGATCGCGCGGGCCACGTCCTCGGGCACCACGCCGAGCTCGGCGTTCGCCAGCGCGGACGCGCGCTTCACCTCGGCCAGGGCGGCGACGTGGTGCCGGGACAGGCCGGTGCCGGAGATCGCGAAGTTCTGCACGGCCCGCTGCGTCTGCGCGCGGTACCGGGCGTCGGCGGGCACGAGGACCTCGCCCATCGTGTCGTGCTCGACGCGGTAGCCGGCGGGGACCTCGGTGCGGTTCTCGGTGGTGGTCACGGGTGGTTCCTTTCCTTCGGGGGGACGCGAGGCGGTGGGAGGGACGCCGGGCGGGGCGGTGGGAGGGACGAGGCGCAGGGCGGTGGGAGGGGCGCCGGGCGGGGCGGCCGGGGGCCGTCACCACATGCCGATGACCTTCATCCAGGCGCCGCCCACGCCCATCCAGATCGCGATGTTCACCAGCGAGACCACGAGCCCGGTGCGCCACCAGGCACCGACGGGCACGTACCCGGCGCCGAACAGCACCGGCGCGGGGCCGGACGAGTAGTGGGTGACCGACGCGAACAGGCTCGAGATGAACCCGAGCACGAGCGCGGCGAGCAGGGGCGGGGCACCCGCCATCAGGGCGGTCGCCAGGAACGCGGCGTACATCGCGGAGATGTGCGCGGTGTTCGACGCGAACAGGTAGTGGCTGAAGAAGTAGACGAGCGTGAGCAGCACGAACGCCGACTGCCACCCCATGCCCGCCACCAGGGTCGACATCTCGCCGCTCAGCCAGGGGATCAGGCCGAGCGCGTTGAGCTGGGTCGCCATCATGACGAGCACCGCGAACCACACGAGGGTGTCCCACGCCTGCGTCTCGCGCTTGACGTCCTCCCAGGTCAGCACGCCGCTGGCCAGCAGCACGACCAGCCCGACCAGCGCGGTGGTCGTCGCCGACATGCCGAGGAACCGGTCGCCCAGCGTCCACAGCGCCAGCAGGCCCACGATGGTCGCGGTCATGACCTTCTCGGCCGACGACATCGGGCCGAGGCCGGTCAGCTGGGTGCGGGCCGTCGCGGCCGCCTCGGGCGTGTGCTTCAGCTCCGGCGGGTACACGAACCGGACCACCAGCGGGATCAGCGCGAGCGAGACGACGCCCGGCACGATCGCGGCGAGCGCCCACGCGCCCCACGTCACGTCGACGCCCTGGTCGCCCGCGAGCTGCGCGGCGAGCGGGTTGCCCGCCATCGCGGTGAGGAACATCGCCGAGGTGATCGCGTTCACGTGGAACGCGCTGCTGGTCAGGAACGCGCCGACCCGGCGGGCGCTCGGTCCCGGCTCGCTGCCGTACGAGGACGAGATCGACCGGACGATCGGCTGGATGATCCCGCCCGCGCGCGCCGTGTTCGACGGCGTCGCGGGCGCGAGCACCAGGTCGGTCGCCGCCAGGCCGTACGCCAGGCCCAGCGGGCTGCGGCCGAGGCGCGAGACGAAGAACAGCGCCAGGCGGTTGCCGAGCCCGGTCTTGATCACCCCGCGCGAGATGAAGAACGCGACGACGATCAGCCAGATCGTGGCGTTCGAGAAGCCGGACAGCGCGTCGGCGGGCTCCAGCACCCCGGTGACGAGTGTCGCCACCAGGCCGAGCACGGTGACCGCGCCCATCGGTAGCGGCCGGGCGATCACCCCGACGATCGTCCCGGCGAAGATCGCGAACAGGTGCCACGCCGCGGCGTCCACGCCGGCGGGCGCCGGGACGAACCACAGCGCCGCACCGACGAGCAGCGGGATGAGCAGCCGCACCGGCCGGACCGGCTGCAGCCGGCTGGTCGGCGCGGGCCCGGCGGGCCGGTCCGGGCCGTCGGGCGGGGCTTCCGCGGGCGAGGCGGCGGGGGCGGTGTCCTGGGCCATGCGAGTGCCCTCTCGACGACGGCGGCCGCGTCGTCGCGGCCGGGAGAAAAGGGGGGTGAATTGCCACGAGTCTTTGTGCGGCCGTCGTCGCGGCGCGGGGACCATCGTCCCGGAATGCGGGTACCGGGAATTGTGTTCATTGTGTTCGCGGGCATGGGTCCGATGACCTGCGAAATCCCTCGGGATTCTGTTCATACTGGTCGCATGGCCGACCGCCGCCCCGCCTCGGTGCCGAGGCGCGGACCCTCCCCGTGGGCGCACCAGGACCGCGCGTCGCTGGCGACGCGCATCCTCGTGCTGCAGGTGCTGACCCTCCTGCTCGTGGTCGTCGGCGGCTGGGGGCTGGCCGCGCGCGAGGCGGAGGACTCCGCGCGGGCCGAGGCGATCGCCCGTGCGCGGGCCACCGTGCTGACGATGGCGCGCGACCCGTGGCTGCTCGAGCAGGTCCGCGCCCCGGACCCCGCGGCGGTGCTCGCCGTCCCCGTCGAGGAGCTGCGCGCCGCGAACGACATCGACTTCCTCGTCGTGATGAGCCCCGACGGGACCCGCTACACCCATCCCGACCCCGCGCAGGTCGGCGGACGGTTCCAGGGCACGATCGACGGCGCCCGCGCGGGGCGCACGACGGTCGAGGACTACACCGGCACGCTGGGCCGGTCCGTCCGGGTCGTCACGCCGGTCGAGGACCCGGACGGGGAGGTCGTCGCCCTCGTGTCCGCCGGGGTGCAGCTCGACGCGATCAGCGACCGCGTGCACGAGTCCGTCGTGCAGCTCGCGCTGCTGGCCCTGGGCGCGCTCGGCCTGGGCTCCGCGACCGCCTGGCTGATCGCCCGGCACGTCCGCCGCCAGACCTACGGGCTCGGCCACCTCGGGCTCGCCCGGCTGCAGTCGTACCACGACGCCCTGCTGCACTCGGTGCGCGCCGGGCTGGTGCTGGTCTCCCGGGACCGCACCGTCGTGCTGTGCAACGACGAGGCGCGGCGCCTGCTCGACCTGCCCGACGTCCGGCCCGGGGACCCCGTCGGGGACCTCGCGCTCGACCCCGCCCTCGGGGAGCTGCTCGGCTCCGGGCGCGAGTGCGAGGGAGAGCTGCACGTCGCCGGCACCCGCACCCTGGTCGTCACCCAGGTCCCCGCCCGCACCGCGGACGTGGAGCTCGGCTGGGTCACCACGCTGCGCGACCGCACCGACCTGGTCCGGATGACCGGCGAGCTGGACTCGCTGCGCGGGTTCAGCGACTCGCTGCGGGCCCGCTCGCACGAGGCCGACAACCGCCTGCACACCGTCGTCGCGCTCGTCGAGCTCGGGGAGCACGAGCAGGCCGTGGCCTTCGCCACCGCGGCGCTCGGCCACGCCCAGGAGCTCGTCGACACCGTCACCGGGGCCGTCACCGAGCCCCCGGTGGCCGCGCTGCTGCTCGGCAAGGCCGCGACCGGGGAGGAGCGCGGCGTCGAGCTCCGGCTCGAGCCCGGCTCCGCGCTGCCCGCCACGGGCCTGGACCCCCTGGACCTGGTCGTCGTCCTCGGCAACCTGCTCGACAACGCGGTCGACGCGGCGGGGGAGGGCGCGGCCCCCCGGTGGGTGCGCGTGCGCAGCGCCGTGGCGGACCGCGAGCTCGTCCTCGAGGTCGCCGACTCCGGGGCGGGCATGTCGCCCCAGGTCGCGCGGCAGGCCTTCGTGCGCGGGTGGACCACCAAGCAGCCCGTCCCCGACGACGACCGCCCGCAGGGCCGCGGCCTCGGGCTCGCGCTCGTGGCCGCCACGGTCCGCCGGCTCGGGGGCAGCGTCGTGGTGGACCGGGAGGTGGGCGCGCGGTTCGTCGTGCGGCTGCCGCTGCCCGCGGCGCCGGTCGGGCCGGCGGGCGGTGCGGCGGCGGACGCCGGGCGGGGAGCCGACGCGTGATCCGGGTCCTGGTGGTCGACGACCAGCCCGTCGTCGCCCGCGCGCACCGCGCGTTCGTCGACCGCGTGCCGGGATTCCGCACCGTCGCGGTGGTGGGCGACGGCGACGCGGCCCTCGCCCGGGTGGCGCGCGGGGACGTCGACCTCGTGCTGCTCGACCTCGCGATGCCGGGGACGCACGGGCTCGACGTCTGCCGGGCGCTGCGCGAGCTGCCCGACGCGCCCGACGTCCTCGTCGTCACCGCGGCCCGCGACCTCGCCTCCGTCCGCACTGCGGTCCGGCACGGGGTGGTCCACTACCTCATCAAGCCGTTCGCGTTCGCCGCGCTGCGGGAGCGGCTGGAGGCGTACGCCGCCTACCGCGCGGCCGCGTCCGGCCAGGGGTCGGTGACCGACCAGGGGGAGATCGACGCGGCGCTGGCCGTCCTGCGCACCCGCGCCGGCGGCGGGCTGCCCAAGGGCATGTCGCGCGAGACCCTCGACCTCGTGCGCGACGCCCTGCACGCCGCCGGCCACGGGCTCACCGCCAGCGAGGCGGCCACCGCCACCGGGCTGTCCCGGGTGACCGCCCGCCGCTACCTGGAGCACCTCGTCGCGTGCGGGGCGTACGCGCGCGAGCCGGTGTACGGCCGCTCGGGCCGGCCGGAGCTGCGCTACCTGCCCCGCTGAGGACCCCCGGTGACCCGCCCCGTGCAGGGCGGCCGGGCCGCGCCGGGCGGGCCGGGCACCCGCGCCGGGCCGGCAGCCACGGGTGGCAGACTGTCCCGGTGCCCGATGCGACCCCGATCCGACCCGGCCGGTGGTCCCGGGCGTGGACCGCGACCCGCACCTGGGTGGACCCGCTCGTCGTGATGATCGTCGCCGTGTTCGTCCTGGGGCTGCTGGCCCCGGCGTCCGGCGGGTTCGCGACGGTGCTGGACCACGCGACCACCGCCGCGGTCGTGCTGCTGTTCTTCCTCTACGGCGCCCGGATGGCGACGCGCGAGGTCTGGGACGGGCTGCGCAGCTGGCGGTTGCAGGGCGGCATGCTCGCCTCGACCTACGTGCTGTTCCCGGTGCTGGGCCTCGCGGTCCAGGCGGTGCCGGACACGGTGCTCCCGGCGGACCTCCAGACCGGGCTGCTCTACCTGTCGCTGCTGCCCTCCACCATCCAGTCGTCGGTGGTGTTCACCTCGATCGCGCGCGGCAACGTCGCCGGGGCGATCTGCGGGGCGACGGTCTCGAACGTGCTCGGCATCGTGCTGACCCCGCTGCTGGTCGGGCTGCTGATGTCCCGGGCCGGCGGCCCGGTCGGCGGGTCCGCGGGCGCGACGCTGCTGCAGCTGCTGCTGCCGTTCGTCCTCGGCCAGGTGGTCCAGCCGTGGATCGGCGACTGGGTGCGGTCGCACAAGCCCGTCACGCTGCTCACCGACCGCGGGGCGATCCTGCTCGTCGCGTACGGGTCGGTGTCCGAGGCGCAGCGGTCCGGGGTGTGGGCGGGTCTGACCGTCGGGGTGCTGGTCGTGCTCGTGCTGCTGTGCGCCGTGCTGCTCGCCGCGATGCTCGCCGCGACGTGGACCGGCGGGCGG
>DAMBCY010000060.1:0-14809 GCA_032056255.1 Cellulomonas sp.
CTGGAGCGGGGCGGCGCCGTCCTCGAGCTGCTGGGTCTGCGTCGCGATCTCGGCGCGGCCGTCGTCGAGCGACTGCTGCTGCGCGTCGATCTCGGTCTGGCCGGCGGTCAGCTGCTCCTGCTGGGCGTCGAGCTGTGCCTGCCCGGCGTCGAGCTGCGGCTGGGCCGCGTCGAGCATCCCCGCGGCCTCGGCCTGCGCGCGCTGCGCGTCGAGCTGGTCCTGCGCGGCGTCGAGCTGCGCCCGGCCCGCGTCCAGCTGCGCCTGCGCGTCGTCCAGCTGTGCCTGTCCGGCGTCGGCCTGCGCGGTCGCGTCGGCGAGCTGCGTGCGGCCGTCCTCGAGCTGCTGGGCCTGCTCGGTCAGCTGCGCGGTGGTGGCGAACGGGTCGGTGACGGCCTTGACGCCGTCGAGGTCCGCGACCTCGGCGAGCGCGGCGCTGATCGCGGTCTGCTGCTCGGTGGTGAACGCGTCGTCGCCGCCGGTGTGGAACACGACCGTGCCGGTGCCGCCGCTCGCGGCGGGGAACTCCGCCTGGAGGTGCTCGCTGACCTTCTCGGTCTCGGTGCCGGGGATGGTGACGGCCGACGTGAGGGTGCCGCCGAAGGCGAAGTACGAGCCGACGGCGAGCGCGAGCACGAGGCCCCACGCCGTGACGACGGCCCAGGCGCGCCGGGCGGAGAACCGCCCGAGCCGGTAGAGGAGTCCTGCCATGGTCCTGAGTGTGTCCCTGTCTTCTGGCGTGCGGTGGGTGGGAGTCGCGGGGCGTCAGTGCTCCGGCATGTAGCCGGCTCGTGCGGAGTGCAGGAGCCGGTCGAGCAGGCGGTCCCAGGCGGCGAGCGCGTCGGGGCCGGTGGTGTCGGTCGTGGTCACCCAGTGCTCGGTGATGACGCCGACGCCGTGCACGAGCGAGGTGACGAGCAGGTCGACGTCGAGCCGGTCGGCGTCGGGGTGCCGGCGGACCAGCTCCGCGGAGATGTACTCCGCCGCCCGGTGGAACGCCTCGAGGACGAACTGCTTGGTCCGGGGGTCGCACCGGGCGTCCGTCGCGCCGAGCGTGCGGTAGAGCTGGGCGACCGCCTGCGGGAGCCCGTCGATGCGGGTCAGCCGCGCGATCTCGTCGAACATCTCGGACCGGGTCCCGGAGCCGACCGGCGTCGCGGCGCCCGCGGCGTAGAACCCGTCGAACAGGGTCTCCAGCGTCTCGGTGGCCGTGGTGAGCAGGACGTCGCTGACCGAGCCGAAGTGGTTGAACACCGTCCGGCGCGAGACGTCGGCGCGCTCGGCGAGCTCGTCGACGCTGAAGTGCGGGCCGCCGCGCTCGGTGACCAGCGCGTCGGCGGCGTCGAGGATCGCCCGGCGGTGGCGTGCCTTGAGCGCGGCGCGCCGGTCGGTCGCCGGGGTGCCGGGCGCGGGATCGCCCGTCACCAGGCCGCCGTCCGTCGTCACGCGGAGGACCGTAGGCAGGTCGGTGCACTCAGTGCAAGTGTGCACCCCGTGCAGCGGGCCGACTGTGGCTCACGTCACCGCGCCGGAGCGCGACCGCGCTGCACCACCAGCAGCGCAGCGCCGACCGCGAGCCAGCCCCACCGCACCCAGGTGTGCGGGACGTAGCCCGGCGGGGAGCCGAGACCCGCCAGCACCACCTCCGCGGCGACGTGCTGGAACCCCGTGGGCGCCACGGCCAGGACCGGGGTCAGCGCGATCGCCGCGGTCAGGTACCGGCCCGGGACGCGCGCCCAGGTCGTGACCCGGGGCGTGGTCGCCCGGCAGTGCAGCGCGACCAGGGCGAGGAACGCCGCCACGAGCAGCAGCGTGCCCCACAGGTCGAGCCGGGACAGCGCCGCGTCGACCCGGGAGAGGTCGGCCGACCGGACCCGCGCGAACGGGCCGTCCAGGTGCTCCGACGACGCGATCGGCGGCCACGCGGCGTCGGTGAGCCCGACCACCGCCTGCCCGTCGTGCCGGGTCAGCCCGTTGACGGCGTCGACCAGCCCGACGGCGGCGGCCAGCCCCGCCCCGGTCCAGGACAGCCGCTCGGCCGACCGCGATCCTCCCGGCCGGCCGCCCCCGCTCTCGCTCACGGCGCTCACGCTAGCGGCGAGGACGGGCGCCCGGGCTCAGGGCTCGACCGTGAACCGGCCCTGGGCGCCGCGCTCGGCGTCGCCCATGACGTGCGACACGAACGGGTACGTCCCCGCCTCGGGGAACGTCAGCTCGACGAACCCGCCCTCGGCGGACTGGAGCGCCAGGGCCTGCGACCCGCCCGTGCCGGTGGACCCGCCGTCCCGCAGGACGTAGTCGCCCTCGCGGTAGGTGGTGTCGAACTGCCCGCCGACCACGTGGAACGACGACGGCAGGTTCGGCCCGGCGTCCAGCACCCAGACCCGCACCCGCTCCCCGACGCGGGCGGTGAGCGGGCGGTCGCGGTACTGGAACGCGTACCCGTTGAACGTCACGACGTCCGGGTCCTGGTCGGCGACCGCCTGCTCGTCCGCGGTGCCGCCCTGCGCGCCGAGGTACAGCTCGGACTGCACCACGACGTACTCGCGGTCGACCTCCGCCAGGCCGGGCGGGTCGATGACGACCGCGCCGAGCATGCCGTTCGCGATGTGCAGGCTCATCGGCATCGTCGAGCAGTGGTACATCCAGATGCCCGAGCGCTGCGCCGTGAACGTGGAGGTGAGCGACGCGCCCGGGGCGATGGTGCGCATGACGTCGTCGGGGGCCAGCGCGCCGGCGTGGAAGTCGATCGAGTGCCCGATGCTCCCGTCGTTCACCAGGGTGATGACGAACGTGTCCCCGACCCGGCCGTGCAGCACGGGGCCGGGTGCGGTGCCGCCGAACGTCCAGGCGGTGCGCGTGATGCCGGGGGCGACCTCCTGGACCTCCTCGGAGACGGTGAGCGTGATGCGGTGGGTCGTGCCCGCGCCGACCGGGGGCAGCGCGGCGTCGCGGGCCGCGACGTCCTCGGCGAGGGTGGCCGTCGGGTCGAGCACGGGGGCGTCGGTGGTCGCGTCGCCCGAGGAGCCGTGGTGCGTCGCGTGCGCGTCGGTGCCGGCGGACGCGTCGTCGCCCGTCGCGCCGGGGACCGCCGCGGTGCCGGCGCCGGACGCGCCGGTCACCACCACCTCGAGCGTCATGCCCATCAGCCGGTGCCCCGCGACCGAGCACCACCCGTCCAGGTCCGACCCGACGACGCCGACGTCCACCGTGGCGGTGACGCCGGGCGCGAGGCGGCCGCTGGTCGCCCCGCCGTCGAGGACGAGGTCGTGCACCGTGGTGTCGGTGTTCGTGATCTCGAGGACCAGCCGGTCGCCCGCGGGCACCTCGACGCGGTCCGGGACGAACCGCATGTCCTGCGCCTCGACGGCGACGGTGGTGGTGCGGCCCGTCGCCGCGACGCCGGACGACCCCGAGCCCGCGGCGGCCCCGGTGAGCCCGGCCGCGGTCGGGTCGACGGCGACGCCGAGCGCGACGACGAGCAGCAGCGCGCCGACGCCGGCGGTGGCGGACCCGCGGCGGCGCGCGCCGACCACGACGGGCGGCTCGGGCGCGGGCGCCGGTGCCGCCGGCGCGGTGCCGGGCCCCGGCCGCACGCGGCTGACCCGCACGGCCCGCACCACCAGCACCAGGAACGCCACGGCGGTCGCGAGGCCCAGCACCGAGGTCGTGACCCGGACGACGCCGGGCGCGGGCGTGAGGAACAGCAGCAGCGCCCCGTTGAGCAGCACGCAGCGCAGCACGGCCGCACGGTCGAGCTCCGCGGCGGTGCGCCGCGCGACGGCCGGGCCGCCGCCGAGCACCACGGGCAGCAGGGCGGACAGCGCGCCGGCCAGCACCTGCGCGGCGAACCCGACGACCAGCGCCGGGACCAGACCGGTCAGGCGGGGCACGGCGGCGGCCCACGACCCGGCGGACACGACGACGACCGCGAACGCGACGGTCGCCCCGGCCCACCAGGCCACGGCCGCGGCGAGGCTCCACGCGCCGAACGTCCGCGGAGCCGTGGACCGCGCCTGGCGGACCAGGACGCGGGAGACCAGCACCGTGCCCGCCAGGGCGACGGCGGCGCCGAGCGCGACGCCCGGACGCAGCCCGACCGCCGCGGCGCCCGCGACGACCAGCGGCCCGGCGGCGAGCAGCGGCAGCGCGCGGCGGGCGTCCTGCTCGGCGGCGGCGTCGATCCGGGCGTGCAGCACCGTCGGCCACAGCACGGCGAGCGTCCCCGCGACGGTGACGGCGACCCAGCCGAACAGCGTGAGCGCGACGTGCGCGACGTACCAGCGGGCGTAGGCCTCGGGGCCGGGCTCGAACCGGGCCAGGACGACCCCGCACAGCACCCCCGGCACCAGCAGCAGCCCCGCGGCGACGTAGTACCCGGCCAGGTGCGCGAACCGCGCCGGCAGGGCGCCGCGCCGCTGCCGGACGATCCCGACGACCTGGGACACCGCCGCCCCGGCCACCGCGACGGCGCCGGCGACGACCGCGGGGGTGCTGTGCGCGAGCATCCCGCCGACCACCGCCAGCGTCCCCGCGGTGTGCGCCCCGAGCCGGGCCCACAGGGCGCGCGGATCGCCCGGGCGGCGGATCAGGGTGTCCGCGAAGTGCTGGCTCCACAGCAGGATCGCGGTGCTCACGCCGCCGAGCAGCAGCAGGTGCACCATCAGCCAGCCCGACCCCGGCACGAACCGGTGCACCACGGCCACCACGGCCACCACGGCCGCGGCGGCCAGCCAGGCGACGACCAGCAGGTTGGCCCGCAGGTGCCGGCTCGCGCGGGTCACGCCGCGCCGCCGGGGGTGACGCGAGCGGGCGCGACGGCGACGGGGATCGCGCCGGGACGGGCCGGGGCCGGCGCGGCGTCTCCCGCGGCGTCCGGTCCGGCCGGGACGCCCCGGCGCACGGGCCCGCGGATCGCCGAGCCGGCCGCGACGGCGACGAACAGCAGCAGCGCGACCACGTTCCCGACACCCCCGACCTGCACGGCCGGGTCGACCCCGCGCGCGTCGCCCACCAGCACCCGCAGCAGCAGCGTGGCGTGCAGCAGGGCGAGCGGGACGTACATCACCGGCCGGAACGGCAGCGGGCGGCGCAGCACCGCCGGGAGGATGACCGGCGCGTGCGCCATGATCATCGACAGCACGAAGCCCAGGAACACGCAGTGCAGCACCGCGTCGTACGCCGCGCCGGACAGCACCGGGCCGCTGACCAGCCACACCGCACCGGCGACCCCGAGCCAGACGTAGCCGCCGAGCATCGCGCACGCCATGAACCGCGGCAGCCCGGTCCCGTGCACGGTGCGCCGGGCCACGTCGTGGCGGGCCAGCACGGCGACCAGCCCCAGCAGCACCGCGCCGAGCAGGGTCCAGCCCACGCCGGGGAGCAGCAGCGCGACCGTCGCGGCGACGGCCCAGCCGAGCGACAGCGCCCACACCGCGTCCTCGGCGTGCCGCGACGGGGCGCCGACGCGCATGAGCTCCAGCCGCTCGCCGGCCACGGTCAGGACGAGGAAGCCGGCCAGCGTCGGCACCAGGTGCGGGACCGGGAGCCCGGCGAGCCAGAGCAGCGCCGCGACCGTGCCGAGCAGCGCGCCGAGGGCCTGCACGGCGAGGGCGGCGGCGGGCTGCCGGCGCCACACGACGGCGTAGACGCCGAGCAGCAGGGCGCAGCCGGCGACGAGCGCGCCCTGGCCGACCCGGAGCGGCAGGGGCGACAGGAGGGCGAGCCCGCCGAGCCCGAGCAGTCCCGGGGACGCGAGCAGCCAGGGCCGCCGGACCGCGACGGCGCGCTCCAGCGCCACCAGCGTGCCGACGAAGCCCAGGACCATGAGCGGCCCGTGCACGTCCGCCCACCGCTCGCTGACCACCGGCGCGCCGAGCCCGAGGCGCAGCAGGGCGGCGTCCAGGCCGGCGAGCAGCGCGAGTCCGCCGGGGACGAGCAGGACGACGTGACGTGGGACAGGGGTCCCGGGATTTTCCACGATGTGAGGGTATTTAATCGGGGAGGCAGGACGGCAGGGACCTCGGTCCCGTCGTGACCACGGACACCCCGGAGGGTCGATGGCGGCGCAGGACGAGGGACCCGGGCCGGGTCGCGTGCCCGGCGACCGCCGTCCGGCGCGCCTGCGGACCGGCGACGCCGGGGGCCGCCGGGAGGTCCTGCGGCTGCTCGTCGCGGAGGGCGCGGGGACCGTCGCCGCGCTCGCGGACCGCACCGGCCTGCACGAGAACACCGTGCGCAGCCACCTCGACCGTCTCGTCCGCGACGGCCTCGCGGCGCGCGAGGTCGAGGTCCGCGCGGTGCGCGGGCGGCCCCGGCACGTCTACCGCGCGGTCCTGCCGGCCGGCGGGACCGACGGCGGCGCGGACCCGCTCGGGCCCGGACCCGCGCGCGGGCTGGACGAGGCCGCGGCGCGCGCCGGGCTCACCCGCGTGCTCCTCGAGGGCTACGGCACCGGCGAGGCCGACGTGGTCGCGGCCGCGCGGGCGGCCGGCCAGCGGATGCTCGGCACGCTGCCGGGTGCGCCGCGCCCGCGCGCGTCGGCACCGGGATCGCCGGCCGACCAGCTGCGCGAGCTCGCGGCGCACCTGGACCGGCTGGGCTTCGACCCGGTGCCGGTCGACGGCCCGGCCCCGGGCGTCCCGGTGGTCCGGCTGTGGCGCTGCCCGTTCCTCGACCTCGCCCGCGCGCGCCCGGAGGTGGTGTGCGCCGTGCACCTCGGCCTGGCGCGCGGCGTGCTGGACCGGGTGGGCGGGCCGCTGCGCGCGGACCGGCTGGTCCCGTTCGCCGGGCCCCGGCACTGCGACCTGCACCTGACCGCGACGACCTGACCACCACGGCCCGGCCACCGCGGCCCGGCCACCACCCCGACGCCCGCGCCGACCGGCACGGACCCCCCCGAAGGAGACACCATGACCGAGCCCGTGCAGATCCTCCCGCACGCCCCCGAGCCCGCCGAGCCCGGCGTGCCCGCGCACTCCTGCGGCTGCGGCGGCCACGACGAGGCCGACCCCGTGCTGGACGTCCGGACCATCCCGCACGCCATCCGGCACGGAGCCGTGTTCGGCGCGTTCGACGCGATCCCGGTCGGCGGCTCGCTGGTGATCGTGGCGCCGCACCTGCCCGCGCCGCTGCTGGCCCAGCTGGCCGAGCGCGCCCCGCTGGACACCGAGGTCCTGGTCGACGGCCCCGAGGCGTGGCACGTCCGCCTCACGCGCCGCGCCTCCTGACGCCGCACCCGGGACCGCCCGGGACGCGGGGCCGCACGACCGGACCCCGCGTCCCGCGCGCTCGCGGCACCGCGGCGCGAGGTCAGGAGCCGAAGATGCGGCGGTACGTCGCGAGCGGCAGCTTCGGCACCCGGTGCTCGTCGCACAGGCCGTTGGTCTCCAGGCCGGTGTCGGTGAGCTGCGTGTAGCACCAGCCCCGCAGCCCCGCCGACGCCCGGACGCCGTCGAGCAGGCCGGTCAGGCGGTCCTCGAGGTCCTGCGCCGACCGCGCCTCCGTGTAGCCCCAGGACCCGTCGGGAGCACCGGGGGCGTAGGACACCCCGCCGAACTCCGTCAGCAGCACCGGGACCGTCCCCGGCTCCGGTGCGGACCGGCCGACCCACATCCGCCGCCCGGCGGGCCCGATCCCCGCGAGCGTCTCCCGGAGCGCCCCCGCGTCGCCGTACCGCGCGCGCAGCTCGTCGCCGGTGCCGGCGTAGTCGTGCACCGTGAGCAGGTCGGACGTGGTGTGCTCCCACCCGTCGTTCGAGATGACCGGCCGGCTCGGGTCGAGCGCGCGGGTCAGGTCGGTGAGCGCCCGGCTGTACGCCTGCTGCGCGGGCTCGTGCGCGACCTGCTGGATGCCCCAGGACTCGTTGAACGGCACCCACGCGACGATGCACGGGTGCGAGACGTCGCGGCGCACGAGGTCGACCCACTCCCGGGTCAGCTGGGCGACGGCCTCGTCGGAGAACCGGTAGGCGCCGGCCGTCTCGGACCACACCGCCAGGCCGAGCACGTCGCACCAGTACAGGTAGCGCGGGTCCTCGACCTTCTGGTGCACCCGGACCGCGTTGAACCCGAGCGCCCGGGCGAGCTCGACCTCGTCGCGCAGGGCCTGCGGGCTCGGCGGCGTGAGGTGCGAGTCCGGCCAGTAGCCCTGCTCCAGCACGGCGCGCAGCACGTACGGCCGGTCGTTCAGCAGCAGCTGGTCGCCCGCGACCGCCACGGACCGCAGCCCGCAGTAGGAGTCCACCCGGTCGAGCACACCGCCGTCGGCGTCCAGCAGCGCGACGTCCGCGTCGAGCAGCGCCGGGTGCTCGGGGGACCAGAGCAGCTCCTCGTACGCCTGGCCGTTCTGCTGCCGCGGGACGGGGACGACGACGTCCGCGACCGACCCGGTCACCGGGACCTCCGCCCCGCCCAGGTCCTCGCCGCCGTGGGACAGCCGGACCCGCACCCGGGTGCCCGCGGGCGCGACGGACCGCAGGCGCACCTGGACCGCCATCCGCCCACCCGGGACGTCGGGCTGCCAGGTCAGCGCGGCGACGGCGGTGGCCGGCACCTGCTCCAGCCACACGGTCCGCCAGATGCCCGAGGTGCGGTGGTACCAGATGGCGTGCTGCTCGGGCCGCCAGTCCTGCTTGCCCCGGGGCTGCTCGACGTCGGTGCGGTCGTCGGTCGCGCGGACCACGACGACGTGCGCGTCCGCGGGCAGCGCGGGGTCGAGCAGGTCGGTGACGTCGACGGTGAACGGGGTCTGGCCGCCCTCGTGCCGGACGGCGTGCTGCCCGTCGACCCAGACGTCGGCCTCGTGGTCGACGGCCCCGAGGTGCAGCAGCAGCCGGTCGGTCCCCGGCAGGGGCGCGCCCCCGGTGCCGGCGGGGCCGTCCGTGCCCGCGGGGACGGCGAACGTCCGCCGGTACCAGAGCGCCGCGTGGTCGCCGTGGTCGGCGACGCCGGACGCGGCGGACTCGGGCGGGAACGGCACCACGATCTCCCGGCCGAACCGGTCCCCGGCGTCCGGCGCGTACCAGCGTTCCCGCAGGCCGGCGTCGGCGTCGTCGTGGGCGAACCCCCAGGGCCCGTCGAGCGACCACCAGCGGTCGGCGCGGACGAGCTGGGGGCGGGGGTGCAGTCCCCGGTCGGGGTCTGACGTCGTCGTCATGGTGGTCCTTCGTGTCGCGGGCGTGGCATGGGGCGTGCGAGCTCCGGGCCCCGTGTGGGCCATGTTGCCACGTTGCAAACCTGGGCGTCACACCGGGCCGGTGGATTCCCGCAGAACCAGCTGGTGCGGGACCGTCACGTCCTGCGCGGCCCGGACGCCGCCGGGGCGGCGCTCGAGGCGCGCGAGCAGCCGCCCGACCGCCACGCGGGCGAGCGCGTCCCGGTCCGGGCGCACGGAGCTCAGCGACGGCGTGGTGTACCGGACCTCCTCGACGTCGTCGAACCCCATCAGCGCCACGTCCTCGGGCACCCGCACCCCCCGGGTGAGGCACGCGCGGAGCGCGCCGACCGCGAGCATGTCGTTGAAGCAGAACACGGCGTCCGGCCGGACCGCGCCGTCGAGCATCGTGGACATCGCGGCGAAGCCCGAGGCCCGGTCGTACGCCTCGACGTACCGCAGCAGGTGCGGGTGCGCGGGCAGCCCGGCCTCGGCGAGCGCCAGCATGAAGCCCTCGGCGCGCTGCCGGCCGGTGTGCGCCTCGGTCTGCAGCCCGATCGCGGCCACCCGCCGCCGGCCGAGGGAGATCAGGTGCTCGGTCGCGCTCCGGGCCGCGGCGACGTTGTCGATGTGCGCGTGGTCGAACGCGGTGTCCACCGTCCGCTCCCCCAGGAGCACCACGGACCGCGTCGGGTCCGCCTCCAGCAGGTCCCGCCCGGTCAGGGCCAGGGGGCTGAGCACCAGCCCGTCGAACATCGCGCCGCGCGGCCCCCGCATCAGCAGCTCCCGCTCGCGCGCCGGGTCGCCGTCGGTCTGGTCGACGACCACGGTGAAGCCCGCGCCGGTGGCCTCGCGCACGACGGCGCGGGCCAGCTCGGCGAAGTAGGGCTGGTCGAGGGCCGGGACGACCAGGCCGAGCAGCCCGGTCCTGCCGGTGCGCAGCGACCGGGCGGCGGTGTTCGCCCGGTAGCCGAGCGCGTCGATCACCGCCTGCACCTGCTCGCGGGTGCGGGGTGCGACGTGCTCGTACCCGTTCACCACGTTGGACACCGTCCGCGGCGACACGCCCGCGACGCGCGCCACCTCCTGCAGCGTCACCGCACCCCTGCTAGCCATGGCCCGCACCCTAGCCCGTTTGCTACGTGGCAAACCGACGTTGTAGCGTTGCCACGTTGCAATGCCGGGCCGAACCGCGCCGCGGCAGCTTCGGGACCGCGAGGAGGCGGACATGCCGGACATGCACCGACGACGGACCACCAGGACGGGGACCGCCCTGCTGGCGGGGCTCGCCCTGACCCTGGCGGCCTGCACGGGTCAGGGCTCGGGCGGGGGCGACGAGGGCTCGGGCGGCGGCGACGGGCCCACGACCCTCGTGCTGTGGCACGGCATGACGGGTCCGGACGGGCCGGCCGTGCAGCAGATCATCGACGACTTCAACGCCGCGCAGGACGAGATCGTCGTCGAGCCCAACGTCATGCCGTGGGACGTGCTCTACCAGAAGGTGCTCACCTCGCTGTCGTCGGACGGCGGCCCCCAGGTCGTGGCGATGAGCGCCTCGAACGTGCCGCAGTACGCGTCCAAGGGTGCACTCGCCCCGCTCGACGACTTCTACGCCGACGACACCTACATGGACACCTCGGTGCTGCCGGACGCCGCGAAGGACGCCGCGGTCTTCGACGGCACCGCCTACGGCGTGCCGCTGAACATCGCGCCGATGATGCTCTACTGGAACAAGGACCTGTTCACTGCCGCGGGCCTCGACCCGGAGCAGCCGCCGACCACGTGGGACGAGTTCGGCGCGATGGCCGAGAAGCTGACGGTCGACGCGAACGGCGACGGCAAGCCCGAGCAGTACGCCGCGGCGTTCGCCGACCACACCACGGTGCCCATCTGGCAGATGCTGCTGTGGGGCACGGGCGGCGGGGTCGTCTCCGACGACGCCACCACCGCGATCGTCGACTCGCCCGAGACGCTGGAGGCGCTCGAGTTCTGGGTCGAGCAGGTGCGCGACAAGCAGGCGTCCCCGATCGGCCTGTCCGGTGCCGACGCCGACAAGCTGTTCCAGACCGGCAAGGCCGCGATGGAGATCGTCGGCCCCTGGATGACCACCGGCTTCGACGAGGCCGGGCTGGACTACGGCCTCGCCGCGCCGCCCGCCGGCCCCGCCGGGGAGGTCACGCTCGCCGACGTCGTGACGTTCACCGTCAACGCCAAGGCCTCGGACGCGCAGCAGGAGGCCGCGCGGACGTTCTTCGCCTACTGGAACTCCGTGGAGTCCCAGCAGACCTGGGCCGACGGCTCCGGCTTCCCGCCCACGCGCACGGACATCCCGTCCGGCGACCTCGCGAACCCCTACTCCGCGGTCTTCGGCGACCCCGAGCTGCTCGGCTCCGCGAAGGTGTACCTGGCGGGGGTGCCGGGTTCCGGCACCATCACCGACTCGATCTTCTACCCGGCGCTGCAGCGCGTGCTCAACGGCGACGGGGACCTGAACGAGGTGTTCACCCAGGCGAACGCGGACATCCAGGCCGCGATCGACAAGGGCTGACTCCGTGTCCCCGACCGCACCTCCCGTGCTCGTCCCTCCCGCCCGCGCCGTCACCCGGCGCGGGCGGGGGGCCCGGCGTCGCGAGCGCACGGCCTGGCTGTTCCTCACGCCGAGCCTGCTGACCATCGCGGTGTTCATGCTCTGGCCGATGATCCAGTCGGCGTACCTGTCCTTCATGGACTACGACCGCATCCAGCCCGCCCGGTGGGTGGGGCTGGACAACTACCGCGAGCTGCTGAGCGACCCGGCCGTGCACAACGCCCTGGGCAACACGCTCGTCTACGCGGTCGTGGTCACCCCGCTCACCGTGGGGCTCGCCCTCGCGCTGGCGCTGCTGCTCAACCGGGCGATCTTCGCCCGCGGGCTGGTGCGCACCGCGGTGTTCCTGCCGTTCATCGTGTCGCTCGCCATCGTCGCGATCGCCTGGGCGTTCCTGCTGGACCCGAACATCGGCCTGATCTCGCACTGGATGGACGGGCTGGGGATCGTGTCCACCCAGGGGTGGCTGTCCGACCCGCAGCTCGCGATGCCGGCCGTGATGGTGGTGGGCATCTGGAAGACCGTCGGGTTCTACATGGTCATGTACCTGGCCGGGCTGCAGTCGATCCCGACCGAGCTGTACGAGGCGGCGTCGCTCGACGGCGCCGGACCGTGGACCCGGTTCCGGAACGTGACCTGGCCGCTGCTGTCCAACCAGACCATGCTCATCTCCGTCATGGCGGCCATCGCGACGCTGCAGGCCTTCGACCAGATCTACGTGATGACGCACGGCGGCCCCTACTTCCAGACGGAGACGCTCGTCATGCTCGTGTACCGCGTCGGCTTCGAGGAGCTGCGCCTGGGGTACGGCTCCGCGATCTCGTGGGTGCTGCTGCTCGGGGTGTTCGTGCTCTCGATGCTGCAGTTCGGCTACTTCCGCAAGCGGGCGGTGACGTACTGATGGCCGGGGACACGCTGCTGCGGACCGGACCGGGCGGCCACGCCGCCGAGGACGCCCTGCCGCCGGTGCGGCACGACGTGCGCCGGCTCGACCGGCTGTGGCGCTGGCTCACCGGCGTCTCGGGCCTGGTCATCGCCGCCGCCATGCTGCTGCCCGTCGTGTGGATGGTGCTCACGGCGTTCAAGCCGGAGTCCGACATCGTCGCCTACCCGCCGACCCTGTGGCCGCGGGAGCTCACCCTCGAGCACTTCGGCGACATCTGGTCCCAGATCCCGTTCGCGCGGCTGTACGGCAACACCATCGTGTTCGCGGGCGCGGTGACCGTCTTCTCGCTGCTGTTCGACGCCATGGCCGCCTACGCGCTGGCCCGCCTGGAGTTCCGCGGCAAGAACGTGGTGTTCGTCCTGGTCCTCGTGCTGCTGATGCTGCCGTACCAGGTCACGCTCATCCCGCTGTACGACACCCTCGCGGCCGTCGGCCTGGCCGGGACGCTGCCCGGCATGATCGTGCCGCGGCTGACCAACGCCTTCGGCATCTTCTTCCTGCGGCAGTTCTTCCTGTCGCTGCCGCGGGACCTGGAGGAGGCGGCGCGCATCGACGGCGCGTCGGAGCTGCGGATCTTCGCGCAGGTCATCGCGCCGCTCGCCAAGCCCGCCCTGCTCACGCTCGGCCTGTTCCACTTCCAGTACAACTGGAACGACCTGCTCTGGCCGCTGATCATGGCCGACAACCTGGAGTCCGCGACCCTGCCCGCCGGCCTGGCGATGTTCATGGGCCAGCACGTCGTGGAGTACGGCCTGCTCATGGCCGGGTCCGTGCTGGCGCTGCTGCCGGTCGTCGTCTTCTTCCTGCTCATCCAGCGCTCCTTCGTCGCGGGCATCGCGACGACCGGTATGAAATGAGGTCTCGTGACTGACACGTCCTGGCACACCGACGGGCGCCTGCACCACGGCGTCGGCATCGAGGACACGTTCATCCCCTCCGAGCGCGTCGGGCAGCGCAAGCTCGACGAGTACGAGCTGACCCAGCACTACCACCTGTGGCGCGAGGACCTGCGCCTCGCGGCGGAGTCCGGGGCCACCCTCATCCGCTGGGGCTCGCCGTGGTACCTGGTCGAGCCGGAGGAGGGGCGGTTCGACTTCCGCTGGCTCGACGAGGTGATGGCGGAGATGCGGCGGCTCGGGCTGCACGTCGTGCTCGACGTCATGCACTACGGGACGCCCCTGTGGCTCGCCAACGCGTTCCTCGACCCGCGGTACCCGGAGCTCGTCGCCCGGTACGCCGCCGCGGTGGCCGAGCGCTACCCGGGCGTCGTCGACGACGTCACCCCGCTGAACGAGCCGATGGTGAACGCGGTCTGGTGCGGGCGGGACGGCCGGTGGCCCCCGTACCTCACCGGCGAGGACGGCCTGGTGCAGGTGCTCGTGCCGCTCGCCCGGGGCATGGTCGCCACCCAGCGGGCGGTCGCGGCCGTGCGGCCCGACGTGCGGTTCGTGCACGTGGACGCCGGCTTCCTCTTCGAGGGGCACGGACCGGCCGGCATGTCCGTCGCCGAGGGGGAGGCCTGGCGGTTCCTCGCGCTGGACCTCGTCACCGGGCGGATCGGGCCCGAGCACCCGCTGCACGGGTACCTGGTGCGGCACGGCGCCCGGGAGGAGGACCTGGACGCCCTGCGGCGGGACGCGGTGGTGCCCGACGTGGTCGGGGTCAACTACTACCCGGAGTTCACCACCCAGGCCGTGACCGCCGAGGGGGCGGAGTCGCCGGTCGAGGCCGGCACCGCCGGTCTGGTCGAGCTGCTCGGGGCCTACCACGAGCGCTACGGCCTGCCGCTGGCGATCACGGAGACCTCCCGGGCCACCCGGGACGTCGCGGCCAAGGCGCGGTGGGTGGACGACCTGCTCGACACGGTCGACGAGGTGCGCGCCGGCGGGGTGCCGGTGACGGCGGTGTTCTGGTTCCCGCTGCTCGACCTCATGGACTGGTCGTACCGGGACGGCACCGCGCCCGCCGACGAGTACCTGATGCCGTTCGGCCTCGTGGACCTGGTGCGCGGTGCGGACAACGTCCTGGCGCGGGTCCCGAACGCGGCCTACGACCGCTGGCGCACCCGGATCGCCGCCGCCCGCTGACCCGCGGGGCCGCACCCGCCCCGCGGTCGGGGGTCTCGC
>DAMBCY010000061.1:0-14767 GCA_032056255.1 Cellulomonas sp.
GAGCGGTTCCGGAGGTCGGGCGGGGGCTCCGGAGGTCGGGCTGGGGTTCCGGAGGTGGGGCGGGGGTCCGAAGGTGGGGCGGGGGTCCGAAGGTGGGGCGGGGGGTCAGCGGAGCGGCCGACGGCCGCCCCGCTGACACCGGCCCCGATCAGCCCGAGGTCACGTCGGCTTCCATCCGGGCGATGTTGCGCGCCAGCAGGCGCCGGTAGCGCACGAGCCCTCCTCCGACGGCGAGCAGCAGCACCGTGCCGGCGACGAGAACGCCGACGTCCCTGCCGGTGACGGCGAGCGCGGGTGGCCCCGCAGGCCCGGGCGGCTGCGGGCGCGCGACCGGGCGCAGGGTCTCGGACGCCAGTCCGCACTCCGACACCGTCTCGACGCCGCGGGATCGGGTCGTCTCCTGGAAGCCGTAGACCAGGTCCGTCCGGTCGGCGGGGGTCAGGTAGAGCGGCCCGGTGTCGTACTCGGACACACCGGCCCTCAGATCCACCTCGTGCTCCGCGAGCGGCTCACCCGCGCACACCGGCGGTCCGTCGGCCGGCCACGCGTACAGCCGCACGACCACGGAGTCCGGGTCGTGCCCGGCGGCCTGGAACGCGCGGTCCTCGAACCCGCCGTCCCCGGACGCCCCGCCGGGGAGGACGTCGCCCGCGACGGTCAAGCGGTCACCGATCCGGTCACCGGACCACGGGCCGTCGTCCGAGTCCGCGTAGGCCTCGGTCACGGTCGTGATCGGCGGGAACGTCACTGTCGTGGTCTGCGGCTCCACGCCCCAGTCCTCGGCGACGACGATTTCGCCGTCCGGGGACAGGACCCGCGGCATCCACGACAGCTGCAGGCCCGGCTGGTGCGGCAGGCCGCCGTCGGTCAGGACCAGCTCCGGGCCGGTGACCGTCGTCGTCTCGCCGATGCCGAGCGCCGGCAGCACGAGCCCGACCTGCGGCTCCGGTCCCGGCGGCCGCGTGCCGTCCGGTCCCCGCACCGGCTCGGTCTCCCGGACCAGGACGGGGCCGGCCTCGACCGGGTCGGCGTCCGGGCGGCAGCCGGTGTCGCCGGCCACCCAGTAGCAGGCGTCCCACACGACGACCGACCCGTCCAGGACCGGACCGGTGATCTCGACGACGTCCGTCGAGACGTCCTCCTCCGCGACGCCGGACCTGGTGGCCGTCGAGACCAGCTCCGGCAGCGGGTGGTCCACCGTGGTCGTCTGCGCCGCCACGCCCCAGTCCTCCCGCAGCAGCTCGACGCCCAGCGCGTCGGTCACGACCGGTGCCCACCCCAGGCGCAGCTGCGCGCCCGGCGCGGTCCCCGCAGGGACGTCGACCTCCCAGACCGGGTGGTCGTAGGTGTGCACCTCCGGGTCGACCCGGACCGGGTCGGCGGTCGCGAAGGCGGTCCCGTCGGGGCAGGCAAGGTCCTGGTCGAGCCAGCACAGCTCCCAGCGCAGCGTCCAGTCCGACCGCGTCGCCCCCGTGAGCACCACCTGGTCGCGGACCTCGTCCCCGGTACCCGCCTGCCCGGTGGCCCGGCTGGTCATCGTCGGCAGGTCCGCCACGACGCGCGTGGTCTGCGAGGACGTGCCCCACGGCTCGCGCAGCAGCTCCACGCCGCCGCGGTCCCGCAGCACCGGTGCCCACCCGACGAACGCCTCGAGGGTGCCCGGGGGCAGGGCCTCGACCGTCGGGGGTGGCATCTCCGGGTGGACGAAGGAGCCGGTGCGCGGCACGTCGACCTCGGCCGTCACGACCGGATCGGCGCACCCGGGCTCCGCACCAGGAGCCCACACGCACTGCTCCCACGCCAGGGTCGCGCCCTCGGTCGGGAACCCGGGCCCGAGGACCAGGACCGTGTCGGAGACCGCATCGACGCCCGCGGTGGCCGACCCGGTCGCCGTCGACACCATGTCCAGCCACGTCGACGTGTCGCCACGCACGCAGAAGTGCTCGAGGACGTCGTCCGCGCGGGACGTGAAGGGCTGCACCCGGTCGTCCCCGTCGAACGACCACACCGCGACGTAGCACCCGGGCAGGTTCGGCTGGATCCTGTCCTGCTCGGTGAGCCCGACCCGGTAGGTGCCGTTGCGCGCGGGCAGCTCGGCTCTCATCAGCACCGGGGCGTCGTCCGGGACGGCGACACCGGTCCAACGCTGCTCGAACGGGCCGTACACCGTGAACAGGGACGTGTCGAGGTCCAGGCGCCAGCCACCCGGGAGCGCCACCTCGCCGTGGTCGTCCGGGAACCCGCTCACCACGACGTCGTCGAACACGCGGCCGCCGAGCTCGACGTTCCACTCACGCATCTCCGACGTGTGCACGAGCGGGCGCCGGACCGAGGTCGTCTCGGCCTCCTCCATCCACGGTGACAGGACCGGCCCCGAGAGCAGCTCGGCCATCGCCGCCGACTGGTCCTCCAGGCGCACCTCCGCCTGCCAGGTCACGAACCCGTGCTCCCCACCCGTCGAGACGACGCCCGTACGCTGCCGGCCCGGGGCCGTGAACTCCATGAGCTCGGTCGCGAGCACCTCGGCGTCCGCGGGTGCCGCCGCGGCCTCGTCCGCGGGCAGGGCCCGCGGTGCGAAGGCCGTGTTCCGCACCGTCAGGATCATCGGGCGGCCGGCGTCGTCCGCCGGCCACACGTCGCCGTCGGCGAGCGACAGGGTGACCCAGTCCCGCAGGCCGGTGCCGTCGGTGTCGTTCAGCCGCTCGTCGACCTCGGAGGCCAGCTCGACGTCGATCCGGACCTTGACCACCTCGGTCGGGGCCATGAAGTCGTCGCTGCTGTCGGCGCGCAGGTACTGCGCGTTCCCTCCCTGGTCGGCCTTGAGGAAGGACCACCGGATCGCGTAGGTCCCGCCGGTCCGGAACGTGAAGTCGTGCGAGGAGCCGCCCGGTCCGGACACGTCGACCACACGGGTCTCGGCGACCGGCGTGCCCGCCGGGGCGGTCCTGGACGGGGCGGACCGTCCCGGCAACGGGCCGTAGACCGTCGCCCGAGCCCGCAGCGGCACCCGTCGGCCGTCGACCTGGACCCAGGTGTCTCCCGGGACGAGCGTGGTGGTCAGGACGTCCGTCACCGTCTCGCCCTTGGCGACGACCCGCGTCGACACCTGCGAGGTCGGGACCACCTGGAAGTCCGCCGCCACCTGGAACGGCGGGCTGGTGTACTCCACGGGGTCGCCGCCACCGAGCCGCGGAGGGAGAACAAGCACGTTCTGACGCTCGCCGCCCATGTCGTAGAACTCGTAAGTGCGCGGCTGCACCGCATGCCACGTCGCTTCGAATCGGATCTCGCCGGCGCCCGCTTTGGCGACGTACTTCAGTGTGAGCCCTTCCGACTCGCTGGATCCCGTCCAGGTGTTCGACTCACCGGGGTCGGCCTGCCGGTTGCCGTTGAGATCGAAGACCGCCTTGCCCGTTCCCTCCCACAGGCCGGTCTGCGGATTGCGCTCCGTCAGCACGACCGTTCCGGAGGCGCCGGGCGTGAACCGCCCCGAGGCCGAACGCACCCCGAGGCCACTGATCTCGCCGAAGCGCAGGGACTGCTCGTCCAGGCCGATGGTCGGCGCGGCGTAGGGACCGGCATGACGGTCGCCCTCGGCGATCATCGCGTTCGCCAGGTCGCGCACGAACACCGGCGTCGCCGCGTCGATCAGCGCCTTGGCACGGGCGACGTCGCCTCCGGCCATCGTGCCGGGCTGCTCGTGCCGCATGTGGACCAGGTAACCGAGCGCGGCCTGGACCGCGGAGCTGCCCAGATCGGCGTACCGGTCCTGGGCGTAGGCCAGCGAGTAGTCCTGCGCGGGAGCGGAGCTCACGGGGGCCTCCCCGCTGCCGGGGTAGATGCGCGCCTGTACGCACCAGGCCATCCCCGCGACTCCCGCCGGGGGCGCGTAGGCCCCGAGCCAGACCGCGCCGTAACCGGTGGGGGTGATCTCGAGGCCCGCACCCAGTGCCGCGTCCGCAACTCGGCCCAGTCGGCGTTCGACGACCCGCACGCTCGGGTCGGCGGCCAGCATCCCGCGCACCTCGTCGTTCGACGGGATGCGCACCCCGCTCGCGCTGATCGCCTCGACCTCGGGCGCATCGCTCCCTGCCCCGCCCTCGGCCATCGCCGACGGCAGCGCAGCGGCGCTGACCAGCAGCGAGACCAACGTGACCAGGGCTCCGGAACGCGTGGCCCGCGACACGCGGGCATGCCAAACTTGCCTTGCTCTCACTCGACTCTCCTTGATCGTGGAGCACAGGGGACATCTCGTCCCTGGTGACTGGGAGTGGCCCGGGTCGGTGCCGCTAACACCGGCCCGGGCACTGCTCATCGGCTATCTCAGCGACACGACCTCCCGCGGCTCGATCGTCAGCACGGCACCTCCCAGAAGTTCCCGTACTGGTCGCCCGTGGCGCAGAGGTCCATCGGCGTTCCCGGCACCTCGACCCAGGTGCCGCCACCTGCGCCTCCGGTGCTCGACGAGCCGCCGGATCCGGTCGCGGCGGCGGGCGACGACGCACCCTCTGATCCCGAGCTGCTCGTCGACCCGGGCCTGCCGGCCGTGCGCCTCTGCCCAGCCGCCGCTGCCGCGGCCTGCTCGGCCGCGACGCGATCGGCCTCCGCCGCCCGCCACGCCTCGTGCGCGCTCGTCACCCCGGCGACCGCGACGCCGAGCGCCGCGCCGGAATCGTCGATCCGTCCCGCCGAGGCGGTGACGGCGTCCGCGTCCTCCAGGTCGACGTCCGCGTCACGCGCCGTGATCGCCGCGTCGAGCGCATCCCGCAGCGTCTGCCGCGGCCCGTTGTCCGGCAGCACCCGCCCCTCCGTACCGGCGAGCAGCTCCTCCCCCGACGCGACGGCGGCGTCCAGCCCCGCCAGGGCCGCGGCGCGGGTGTCGACCGCTCGTGCGAGGAACCAGGCCGCGACGTCGGCCCGCACCGCGGCGGCGGCGGCCGTGACGCGATCGGCGTGGTCGCGCGTCTCGGCCGCCAACCGGGTCGCTCGCTCCGTCCGCTCGGCCCGGCTCCCGGGAGCCACCCTCCGGTCGACCCCCGCGGCGTTCAGCGCGTCCACGAGGGCCGTCCGGCGCTGGTCGGACTCCACCTTCCCGTCCGACTCCGCGAGTGCAGCCTCGCCGTCGGCGATCGCCGCATCGAGCTCCTCGCCCGCCGTCCCGAGCGACGCGAGCGCGTCGGCCAGCCCGGCCGCCAGGCCCGCCTCCCGGTGCCGGACGCCGATGATGCCGCCGACGGCGAGGGCCACCACGACGCCGATGCCGAGGAGCCGGCGGAGCAGACGTCGTCGGGCTGCCCGGGGCTCGCGGTCCGAGGTCGTGCGAGGTGGGGTCGTCGTCGTCATCGTGCCCTCCGGTGCCGCCGCGGAGGCGCGCGCGGCCGGCCGCTCCGGGCCGGCGCGCGTCACCCGTTCGGGTGAGACCCTAGGGGCGGTGGTGCGGGTGCGGGCCAGGCCCGAGGACCTACCCGGGCGCTCCGGGGGCGGTGCCGCGCGAGACCGGGAGGCGGGCGGTGCGGTAGGTGCTGGTGGCATGCGGCCACGGTGCCAGCCGGTGCCGCACCGGGCGCGGCCCCGAGAGCCGGTCTGGGGACGACGCACGCCGCGCGCACCTGTGGAGGACTCGGCGCGGCGTGATCCTGCGGGACGGGCGCCCGGCGAGGGGTCGCGCGATCACGCGACGGCGGGCGTGTCCTCCGGCTCGGCCGCTGTCGCCTTCTCGTCCGGCCCCGGTGGGTCGGCGGTCCAGGCGGCGGCGAGCAGCACGATCCGCGCGATCAGGTTGATCCAGACCAGCAGGGTGATGATGACGGTGAACGACGCGAGCACCGCGTTCTGCCCGGCCGATCCCGCGACGACGGACGTGCCGAGGAACCGCACGACCCCGAGCCCGACGCCCGCGACGAGCATCCCCTGCCGGAGGTCCCGCCAGGCGGGGCGCTGGGCGCCGAGCACGACGACGATCAGCGCGAACGTCCCCGCGTCCACGAGGAACGCCACGAGCATGCCGACGACGCGCAGCGACGCCGAGCCGACGGCCGACCCGGACAGCCCGAGCGCGCCGAGCAGCCAGTCGGCGGCGGTCGTCGCGGCGAGGGTGAGCACGGCGGACAGCAGGATGGCGAGGCCGATGCCGACGAACCCGCCCAGCTCGCGGAGCTTGCTCGTCACGGCGTTCCCGCCGGCGCCCTCCGCGGCGAACATCGCCCGCACCGCGGTCCGCATCGCCGCCATCGCGGAGATCGCGCTCACGAGCAGGACGACGACGGCCACGGCACCGGCGATCCCGACGCCGGTGCTCAGCTCGAGGTCCTCGGGCTCGACCACGCCCGTGGACGAGCCACCCATGTCGATCAGACCCGGCAGGTTCGCGTCGATGGCCTCGAGCACGGACTGCCGCAGCTCGGCGTTGTTCCCCAGCACCGCCATGAACACCGTGTAGCCGATGGTCAGCCCGGCGAACAGCGAGAAGATCGTCGCGTACGCGATCCCGCCGGTGAGGACGCCGCCCCCGGCCTGGCCGAACCGGGCGTTCGCGCGGGCGGGACGGGTCCGCTGCCACCACGCGAGCACGGCCTTCGCCCGGGCGACCAGTCCGGGGAGGCCCGCGGGGTAGACGTGCGCGCCGATGTCCCGGCGGTTCCCGGCCGCGACGTCCTCGGACGTGCTGGCAGCTGCGTGGGCGCGGCCTGCGCCGCGCGGTTCGGCCGGGATCCCCATGGGTCAGACCCTAGGAGGCAGCGCCCTGCCCGGCATCCTGGAGACCGGCGCCGCCGGCACCGTCGCCGCCGGTCAGGGGGTAGGAGCCCATCGGGCGCCACTGCCCGTCGTCGCCGTGCTCGTACAGGTGGATGCCCGGGACGTCGAACCTCGCCTCGAACCCCTCGAGGTCGGCGAACGCGCGGTCCAGGGCCTCGTCGGGCACCTCGTGCGCGATCGTGACGTGCGGGTGGTAGTGGAAACGCAGCTCCTGGGCGAGCACGCCGGACCGGATCTGCCGCTCGAGCAGCTCGCAGGACGCGAGTCCCTCGACGACCTGCACGAACACGACCGGCGAGACCGGCCGGAACGTCGCGGTCCCCCGGAGGTGCACCGTGAACGGCGCGTTCCGCGCGGCGACGTCGCCCAGGTGCGCCTCGACGTCGGGCAGCGCGTCGGCGGGCAGCACCGTCGGGCCCAGCAAGGTGATGTGCGGCCGGATCAGGTCCGCGGCAGGATCACCGACCCGGGCGCGGGCTGCCTGGAGCTGTCCGGCGTAGGGCTCCGGGACGCTGACCGCGACGCCGATCCGGAGCTCCTCGCCGAACGGCCCGCCGAGGCTCATGCCGTCCTGCGGCGCGGCAGCAGGCCGAACCGCTCCGAGACGCGGTCGAGCGTCGCGCGGGCGAGCGTCCGGGCACGGTCCGCACCGTCCGCGAGGACGGCGTCCAGGGTGGCCGGGTCGGAGAGGTAGTCGTTCACGCGCGCCTGGAACGGGGTGAGGAAGTCGGTGACCACCTCGGCCAGGTCCACCTTGAGGTGGCCGTAGCCCCGGCCGTCGTAGTCCGCGACGATCGCGTCGACCTCGCGACCGGTGAGCGCCGAGAAGATCGTCAGCAGGTTGGCGACGCCCGGCTGCTTCTCCCGGTCGAGCCGCACCACGCCCTCGGCGTCGGTCACGGCGGACCGGATGCGCTTGGCGACGGTCTTCGGCGGGTCGAGCAGCTAGATGATGCCGTTCGGGCTCGCCGCGGACTTGCTCATCTTCGCCGTCGGGTCCTGCAGGTCGTAGATCTTCGCGGTGGCCCTGACGATGTGCGCGTCCGGCACGACGGCCGTGCCGTCCCCGAACCGCGTGTTCAGCCGCTGCGCGAGGTCGCGGGTCAGCTCGAGGTGCTGCCGCTGGTCCTCGCCGACGGGGACGAGCGCCGTGTCGTACAGCAGGATGTCCGCGGCCATGAGGATCGGGTAGGTGAACAGGCCCACCGTGGTGCCCTCGGCACCCTGCTTGGAGGACTTGTCCTTGAACTGCGTCATGCGGCCGGCCTCGCCGAACCCGGTCTGGCAGGACAGCAACCAGGCGAGCTCGGCGTGCTCGGCGACGTGCGACTGCACGAACAGGACCGACCGCGCCGGGTCGACCCCGGCGGCGAGGTACTGGGCGGCGGTCCGCCGGGTGCGCTCGCGCAGCAGCACCGGGTCCGGGGACACCGTCAGCGCGTGCAGGTCGACCACGCAGTAGAGCGCGTCGTAGGCGTCCTGCAGCGCGACCCACTGGGTCAGCGCGCCGAGGTAGTTGCCGAGGTGGAGGGAGTCGGAGGTGGGCTGCATCCCGGAGAAGATGCGAGGGGAGCCGGAGACCATGGGTCCATTCTGACGTTCGGGGGCCGGTGGCCCGGTGGAGGGGGTCGGGCGGGGCGGGGTGAGGCGTCAGGTCGCCTCGTCGTCG
Organism: Cellulomonas sp.; assembly: GCA_032056255.1. GTDB lineage: Bacteria > Actinomycetota > Actinomycetes > Actinomycetales > Cellulomonadaceae > Cellulomonas. The sequence continues at coordinate 8,426 of DAMBCY010000061.1, forward strand.
AACGGTGCGGGGGCGCCGGGGTCCGGCGGTGGTGCGGCCCGGGGCACGCGCGCGGCCGCGGCACCCGCCGGGGCGGCGGCCCGGGGGACGGGACCGCTCCGCGCCGCCGCGGCCGGCTCGGGGTCGAGCAGGGCGTCGCGCACGATGCGCCGCGGGTCGTAGCGCCGCGGGTCGAGCGCCTCCCAGTCGATGTCCTTCACGTCCTCGCCGAGCTCGGCGTCGACGCGGGTCCGGGCGTCCTGGAGGTAGTGGCGGGCCTGCTTCGTGAGCCGGGCCAGCTGCTCGGCGTACCGGGGCAGCCGCGACGGACCGATGACGATCACGGCGACGAGCAGGATGACGAGGAGCTCGCCGCCGTTGATGTCGAACAACACCTGCTCAGGCTACCGTCCGGGATGCCGCACGGGTCAGCCCCTCTCGGCCACCGCCCGTCAGCCCTGCGTCGACTCGTCGAGCACCACCCGCACGTCCCGCTCGTCCCCGTCCGTCCCGCGCACCCGCAGCACGACCGCCTCGCCGGGGGTCCGCGCGCGGATCGCGACGATGAGCTCGTCCGGCTGGGTCACCGGCCGGCCCTCGATGGCGAGGATGACGTCACCCGCCCGGATGCCCGCCCGGTCCGCCGGACCGTCCGGGGTCACCGGCTGCTGCCCGCCCTGGGCCTGCTCCGCGACCCGGACGCCCTCGCCGGTGTACTGGGTGTCCAGCATGGCGCCGATGACGGGGTAGGTCGCCGACCCGGTCTCGATCAGCTGCTCGGCGGTCCGGCGCGCCTGGTTGGACGGGATCGCGAAGCCGAGGCCGATGCTGCCGCCGCTGGTCGCCGAGGTGCCCGGCGGCTGCGCGATGGCCGAGTTGATGCCGACGACCTCGCCCGCGGCGTTGACCAGCGGACCCCCGGAGTTGCCCGGGTTGATCGCCGCGTCCGTCTGGATGGCGTTGATGAAGGCCGTGGTCTCGGTCCCGTCGCCGGCCGCGACCGGGCGGTTCAGCGCGCTGACGATGCCGGACGTCACGGTTCCCGCGAGCCCGAGGGGGGCGCCGATCGCCACGACGGGGTCCCCGACCTGCACCGCGTCGGAGTCGCCGAGCGCCAGGGGCGTAAGGCCCTCGACGTCGACCTTGAGCACCGCGAGGTCGTAGTCCGGCGTGCTGCCGACGACCGTCGCGGACTCCTGCGAGCCGTCGGCGAACAGCACCACCAGCGAGTAGCCCGCCGTGTCGGCGCCCGCCACCACGTGGTGGTTCGTGAGGATGTAGCCGTCCTGACGCAGGACCAGCCCGGAGCCCGTCGCCGATCCCGCCGCCGTGCTCGACTCGATCGAGACGACCGAGGGCAGGACGGTCGCGGCGATCCCCGCCACGCTGTCCGGTGCGCGGTCCCCCGACCCGGAGCCGGAGCCGACGGCCGCCGGCAGGCCGGCGTCGGCCAGGCGGCCGTCGCCCGCGTCGAGCCGGCCGCCCAGGAGGCCGCCCAGGACGCCCGCGCCGAACGACGCGACGACCAGGCCGGCGACGACGCCGAGCGGCAGGCGGGCGCGACGCCGGGCAGGCGGCGGGGCGAGGTCCGGCCACGGCGCGGGCACGTCCGCGACCAGCACCGGGGCCGGGGCGGCACCGGGGTCGCGCGGCAGGGGTCCGGGCGGCACCGGTGCGCCGCCCCACGGGGTCGCCCCGTCGGCCTGCCGGCTCCAGGGCGAGGGGGCGTACGGCAGCGGCTGCGCCGGCGGCGGCGCCCAGCCCGCCGGAGCGGGCGGGGGCGGCGCGAACGGGGCGGTCTGCGGACGGGCCGCGGGCGCCGGGAACGGCATGGTGACCGGCGGCACCCCGAGGGGCGCTGTCGGCTGCCCGTCCGACGCCGGCACGGCCCGCCCGGCCGCGGGCGCCGGTTCGACGGGCCCGTGCGGCTCCGCCGGGGCGGCATCCGGTCCCGGGACCGGTCCGCGCCCGCCCGACGGCTCCGCCCAGCCCGGCTGCGGTCGGCCCTCGTCGGGCCCGGTCACGGGAGGTGCACCGCGGCGGTCAGCGTGTCCCAGCCGCGGGTGAGCCGGGCGGACAGCCCGGTGTCGAACTCCCCGTCGGGGAACTGGGCGACCACGTTGGCGACCTCCGGGCCGGTGTCGGTGGAGACGACCTCCACGACCGTGTCCCCCGACTGCCACGCGGCGTGCCAGGGGGACGTGGACAGCAGGTAGACCGTGCGCCCGGCGACGTCGAGCCGGTCGGCGGCGGTGAGCGCGCCGGCGTCGAGGCGTCCGTGCTGCTCGGTGACGACGACGTCGCCGGCCGGCCCGGACAGGGCGACCTCGAGGGTCTCGCCGCCGTCGCGCTCGCGCACCGAGGTGACCGACCAGCCGTCCGGGACCGCGGTCGGGCAGGTCCAGCCCTGGGTGCGCATCCAGTCCAGGTACTCCTGGGTGGACGCGCCGTCGGCGGGCTCGGCGGGCCGGGACAGGCCGGCCGCCACCGGGTCGGTGACGGGCACCGCGGTGCCGAGGAGCGACAGCGCCTCGGTGGCGGCCTGCGCGGGGGCGACCTCGGGACGGTCCCCGAGCAGGAACAGGCCGACCGCGACCATGCCGAGACCGGTGAGCGAGCCGACGGCGGCACGCAGCCCGCGGCGCGACCCGCCGACGGTCCCGAGCGCGCCGCGGCCACCGAGGACCCCGGTGCCGCCGAGGACGCGGCCCGAGCCGAGCACGTCGCGCGAGCCGAGCACCTCCCCCTGGCCGAGCAGGGACCGGCCGCTGCCGAGCAGTCCCGCCAGCGCGGTCGTGCCCCCGGACGACGGTCCCGCGGTGGACGTCGCCGTGCTGCGACGTCCGGCCGACGGGGACACGAACGGGTCCATCGGCCGGGACGGGCGCCCCGCACCGGGAGCCGGGCCGGTCGGCAGGGCGCCGCCGAGGGCGAGCAGCCGCGCGGTGAGGTCCCCCGCCGGCCGGATGTCGTCCACGTCCGACAGCACGCGCCGTGCCGAGCGCGCGGCGGCGAGGTCGGCCGCGCACCGTGCGCAGCAGGCGACGTGCGCGAGCGCGCGCTCCGTGGCGGCCGGGCCGAGCTGCCCGTCCACGACCGCGCTGACGCGGTCGCCGAGGTGCGCGCTCATCGCGAGCCCGCCCCGGCGGTCACCCCGGGCGCGTGGGTCCGGCCGTCCGGCACGGTCGGGGGCGTGGCCGACCGGGGGGCCCGGTGCTCGAGCGACACCCGGAGCCGGGCGCGCGCCCGGTGGATGCGCGAGCGCACGGTGCCGAGCTTGATGCCGAGCGTGACGGCGATCTCCTCGTAGGACAGGCCCTCGATGTCGCACAGGACGACCGCGGCGCGGTACTCCGGGGGCAGCTCGTCCAGGGCCTTCTGCACGTCGACGTCGAGGAAGGCGTGCTCGAAGGCGCGCTCGGGACCGGGGTCGGCCGCGGGGTAGCGGTCGCCGTCCTCGCCCATCGCGTCCATCCGGATGCGCTGGCGACGCCGGGCCTGGTCGAGGAACAGGTTCGTCGTGATGCGGTGCAGCCAGCCCTCGAACGTGCCCGGGGTGTAGGTCGACAGCGACCGGAAGACGCGGACGAACACCTCCTGGGTGAGGTCCTCGGCGTCGTGCCGGTTCCCGGTCAGCCGGTAGGCCAGCCGGTAGACGCGCGCGGAGTGCTCCCGGACGATCGCCTCCCAGGTGGGGGGCTGCCAGTCCGTGTCGGGCACCGAGGTCGTCATCCAGGTCCTTCGCGTCGGGGGGCGCTCGTGCGTCGTCCCAGGGATCGAGTGTCCCAGGCCCGGCGGCCCAGGGCGAGCCTGCGGCCCCCCGGATCGCCTCTGTTCGCCCACAACGGACACGAGTCCCGCCCGGTTCCCACCCGCGGGGTCGCCCTCCCGCGCGTCGAGGCCGTGCAGCCGGGCGCGGGCCCGGCGGCCGACTAGTCTGGCCTGGGCCGCCACGGGCCCGCACCATCCGCCTCGACACGTCCGCAGGAGGACACCATCGCCACCGACAAGGCCGCCAGCTGGGTCTACGCGGAGGGGTTCGTCCCCGAGGACGACACCCTGCTGCGGGCGCGGGAGCGCGCGGGCGAGCTCGGCTGCACGCCGGTGGCCCCCGGGACGGGCGCGGCGCTCTCGGTGCTGGCCGCCGCGGCACGCGCCCGGGCGATGGTCGAGATCGGCACCGGGGCGGGCGTGAGCGGGCTGCACCTGCTGCGCGGCATGCCGGCGGACGGCGTCCTCACCACCATCGACGTCGAGGTCGAGCACCAGCGCGCCGCCAAGCAGGCGTTCGTCGAGGAGGGCGTGCGCCCGGCGCGCACCCGGACCATCTCCGGCCGGGCGCTCGACGTCCTGCCGCGGCTCACCGACGGTGCCTACGACCTGGTGTTCGTGGACGCGGACCTCGAGAGCTACCCCGCGTACGTCGAGCAGGCCGTCCGGCTGCTGCGCCCCGGCGGCGTCCTCGCCGTGGACGACGCCCTGTGGCACGACCGGGTGGCCGACCCCGCGCGCCGGGACGAGACGACGACGGTCGTGCGGGAGACGGGTCGCAGGGTCCGCGACGACGACCGGCTGCTGCCGGCGCTGCTGCCCGTGGGCGACGGACTCCTGGTGGCCGTCCGCCGCTGACCGCGGACGCACGACGACGCCCCGCGGGTCCGGCCCGCGGGGCGTCGTCGTCGTGGTCTCAGCGCAGCGCCGCGAGGTACCGCAGCAGCAGCCGCGCGCCGTACCCGGTGGCACCCTCGGTGATCTCGTGCCGGTCGGCGGTCGCCCGCGCGGGTCCGGCGATGTCGAGGTGCGCCCAGGTCCGGTCGCCGACGAACTCGCGCAGGAACAGCGCGGCCGTGATGGACCCGCCGCCGTGCTTCAGGTCCTGCGGGACGTGCCGGAGGTCCGCGACGGTGGAGCGCACGGCGGCCGCGTAGTCCTCCACCAGGGGCATGGCCCAGACCGGCTCCCCCGACTCGGCCGCGGCGGTCTCGAGCGCCGCGGTCAGCCGGGGGTCCGTGCTGTAGAGCGCGGCGTGCTGCCTGCCGAGCCCGAGGCTCGCCGCGCCGGTGAGCGTCGCGACGTCGACCAGCACGTCCGGGTCGAGGGTGCCGTCCGCCCAGGCGAGCGCGTCCCCGAGCACGAGGCGACCCTCGGCGTCGGTGTTCGCGATCTCGACGGTGCGCCCGCCCCAGGTCGTGAGCACGTCACCGGGCCGGAACGACGCGGCGCCGAGGTGGTTCTCGGCGAGCGGCAGGACGGCGGTCACGCGGTGCGGGACCTGCGCGGCGGCGGCACCGAGGACGGTGGCGAGCGCGACGGCGGCACCGGCCATGTCCGTCTTCATCGGGACCATCGCCTCGCGCGGCTTGATCGAGATGCCGCCGGTGTCGTAGGTGATGCCCTTGCCGACGACCACGACGTGCCGCGTGCGGCGTGCGGGGGCGTCGGCGTCGGCCGGCGGCTCCCAGGTGACCGTGACGAGCCGCGGTGTCGAGGCCGACCCGGCACCGACGGCGAGGATGCCGCCGAACCCCTGGGCCGCGAGCTCGCGGGGGCCGAGCACCTCGACGCGGAGGCCGGCGGCTCTCGCGAGCCCGGCGGCGCGGTCGGCGAGCCAGGCGGGGTCCTTGATGCTGGAGGGCGTGTTGGCCAGGTCGCGGACCAGCCAGGTCGCGGTGGCGCCACGCACGGCCTCGTCGAGCGCGGCCTGCACGCGGACGCCCTCGCGGCCCACGAGGGTGAGGCCGGACGCCGGCGCCTCCTTCGGGCCGACCGGCGCGCCGATCCGCTGCACGCGGTAGGCGGCGAGCAGGTAGCCCTCGACGAACGCGCGCACCGCACGCGGGCCCTCGGCACCGGGCTCGGTCGCCACGGAGGTGAGCACGCGCCGGAGCCCGCGCGTCGCCCGGGCGAGCGCCGCCCCGGCGCGCCGGAGCTGGTCCGGGCTGCCGTCGCCGACACCGACCAGGACCAGCCGCCGGGGCAGGCCGTCCCAGGGCAGGGCGGATCCCGCGCTGCCGACCGGACGGGGCAGCAGCAGCGTCCACGCCTCACCGGCCGCGCCGGTCAGGCCGGCGCGCTCGGCGACCTCGGCGAGGTCGATCCCGTAGCGGGCGGCCGCGTCCGCGGTGCCGCGCCGGGGCTGGAGGTCGGTGTCGTCCGGTGCCGGGGGTGCGACCGGGACCGCGACCGCGTCGACGTCCGGCTCCAGCAGGAGCGCGGACGTCGCGAGCGAGCCGCCGGCCAGGTCGACCGCCGGGACCGGACGACCGATGTGCACCTCGGGGTGCGTCAGGGTACGTGCCACGTCGGAGCGAGCCCCCGGGTCGTCAGGAGACGACGGCGGTGAGTGCCTCGCCCAGCTCCTGT
>DAMBCY010000062.1:0-14675 GCA_032056255.1 Cellulomonas sp.
ACCCGGCGCGGCGGCACCCGGCGCGGCGGCACCCGGCGCGGCGGCACCCGGCGCGCCACCACCCGCGGGCAGCACGAGCACCGCGCCCTTGTCGACGCGGACGACCCGCCCGTCCGGGCCGGCGTGGCTCACGGGTTCGACGCTACGAACCCGCGCGCCTCGCGGGCGACCTCATTTCCCGACCCCGGCTCGCCCCACACGCGCCCCGCCCCCGCGCCCCACGACCTCGACCCCGAGATGGTCGCCTCCCGGTGATCGAGCTGCCCAGGAGGCACGATCTCGACCCGGAGGACCTCTCTCGGCGCCGGGCGGAGCGAGGGCGGGTCAGGCGAAGTAGTGCGGGAGGGTGGCCTCGTGGGCCTCGCGGGCCTCCGACAGCGGCAGGGTGAAGATCCCGCGGACCTCGACCGCCGGGGCGTGCACGTGGTCGTCCGGCAGGTCGCCCGTGGCGGCGCCGGCGCCGGGGGTGCACGTCTCCGCGGTGGCGCCGAGGCGGAGCGCCGGCACGCCCTGCGCGGTGCAGAGGTCCTCGAACCGGACCTCCTCGCTGCGCGGTACGGCGACGATCGCCCGGGCGGTGGACTCGGAGAACAGCGCCTCGAACGGCGTGACCCCGTCACGGGCGACGAGCGCGTCCAGGTCGACCTGCACACCGACGCCGTACCGCAGCGACGACTCGACGAGCGCCTGCGCGAGGCCGCCCTCGGACAGGTCGTGCGCGGCGTCGACCAGGTCGTCGCGGGACGCCCGGACCAGCACCTCGGCCAGCTTCCGCTCGGCCTCGAGGTCGACGCGCGGCGGCACACCACCGAGGTGGGCGTGCACGACGTCGGCCCAGGCGGACCCGTCGAGCTCCGGACGGGTGGTGCCCAGCAGGTAGACGGTCTGCCCGGCGGTGGTCCAGCCGGACGGGGTGGCCTCGGCGACGTCGTCGATCACGCCGAGCACGCCGACGACGGGGGTCGGGTGGATGGCGGAGTCGATCTTGCCCGGCTCGCCGGTGCCGTTGTAGAGCGAGACGTTGCCGCCGGTGACGGGGACGCCGAGCGCGGCGCACGCGTCGGCGAGGCCCTCGATCGCCTGGACGAGCTGCCACATGGACGCCGGGTCCTCGGGGCTGCCGAAGTTCAGGCAGTCGGTGACCGCCAGGGGCCGGGCGCCGGACGCGGCGACGTTCCGGTACGCCTCGGCGAGCGCGAGCTGCGCGCCGGTGTACGGGTCGAGCTTGGTGTAGCGCCCGTTCGCGTCGGTCGCGAGCGCGACGCCGAGGCCGGTGGACTCGTCGACGCGGATCACGCCGGAGTCGTCGGGCTGCGCCAGCGCCGTGTTGCCCTGCACGAACCGGTCGTACTGGTCGGTGACCCACGCCTTCGACGCGAGGTTCGGCGACGCGAGCAGCTCGAGGACGGTGGCGCGCAGCCGGGCGGGCGTCGAGGGCCGGGCGAAGCGGGCGGCGCCGTCGGGGGTGCTGACCGAGTCGGCGACCAGGGCGTCCTGCCACTCGGGCCGCGAGTACGGCCGGTCGTAGACGGGGCCCTCGTGCGCGACGGTCTTCGGGTCGACGTCGACGATCCGCCGGCCGTGGTGGTCGATGGTGAGGCGGCCGGTGCCCGTGACCTCGCCGATGACGGCGGTCTCGACGTCCCACCGCGACGTGATCGCCAGGAACGCGTCGAGCTTCTCCGGCGTGACGACCGCCATCATCCGCTCCTGCGACTCCGACATGAGGATCTCGCCGGCCGTGAGCGTCGGGTCGCGGAGCAGCACGTTCTCCAGGTCGACGTGCATGCCGCCGTCGCCGTTGGACGCGAGCTCGGACGTCGCGCAGGAGATGCCGGCGGCACCGAGGTCCTGGATGCCCTCGACCACGCGGGCGGCGTAGAGCTCCAGGCAGCACTCGATGAGGACCTTCTCCATGAACGGGTCGCCGACCTGCACCGACGGCCGCTTGGACGGCTTGGTGTCGTCGAAGGTCTCGGACGCGAGGATCGACGCTCCCCCGATGCCGTCGCCGCCGGTGCGGGCGCCGAACAGCACGACCTTGTTGCCGACGCCCGAGGCGTTGGCCAGGTGGATGTCCTCGTGCCGCAGCACGCCGAGGCACAGGGCGTTGACCAGCGGGTTGCCCTGGTAGGAGGCGTCGAACACGAGCTCGCCGCCGATGTTCGGCAGCCCGAGGGAGTTGCCGTAGCCGCCGACACCGGAGACCACGCCGTGCACGACACGGGCGGTGTCGGGGTGGTCGACCGCGCCGAACCGCAGCTGGTCCATGACCGCCACGGGGCGCGCGCCCATCGAGATGATGTCGCGGACGATGCCGCCGACGCCGGTCGCGGCGCCCTGGTACGGCTCGACGTAGGACGGGTGGTTGTGCGACTCCACCTTGAAGGTGACGGCCCAGCCGTCGCCGATGTCGACCACGCCGGCGTTCTCGCCGATGCCGACCAGCAGGTGCTCGGTCATCTCGGGGGTGACGCGCTCGCCGAACGTGCGCAGGTGGTTCTTGCTCGACTTGTACGAGCAGTGCTCGGACCACATCACCGAGTACATGGCGAGCTCGGCGGCGGTGGGACGGCGGCCGAGGATGTCCCGGATCCGCTGGTACTCGTCGGGCTTGAGCCCGAGCTCGGCGAACGGCTGCTCCTGGTCCGGCGTGGCCGCGGCGTGCTCCACGGTGTCGGACACGTGCCCGGCGCCGGACGGGGCGTCGGAGGGCTGCTGCGAGGTGGGCGCGCTGGTCATCGAATCCCTCGGGCTGGGGCGCCCTGACGCGACGGCGGCTGGCCGTGCACGACGGGCGGGCGGGCGTCGGCAGACACGGCACAGGCTACCGGGGCCGGACGGCGCGCCGGCACGGCGTCCGGCGCACAGGTGAAGGTCGCTTGACGTCACCGGCAGCGGCTGCCATCGTCGAGGTACAGGTTGCTTGACATCCACCGGAGGTGGCGCAGTGCGCAACACCCTGCCCGAGCTGCGCGCGGAGGCCGGCCTGACCCAGTCGGCCCTCGCGGAGCAGCTCGGCGTCTCCCGCCAGACCGTCATCTCCATCGAGCGCGGGCGCTACGACCCGTCGCTCCCGCTCGCGTTCCGCATCGCCCGGGTGTTCGGGCGCACGATCGAGGAGGTCTTCCATGTCGACGCCGAGTGACCCCACCCGCCCCGCGCCCCGCCGCACCGCCGTCGCCGTCGCGGTCGGGGCCGCGACCCTCGCCCTGGTCGTCGGGGCCGTCCTGGCCCTCGACCGCTGGGGCCCGGGGAACATGGGCCGCGGCTTCGCGGTCGGGGCGCTCGTCGGCCTCGGGCTCGGGGCGGTGGCCCTGTGGCGCGGGTTGCGCAGGCCTGAGCGGGCGACGTCCGGCGACCGGCTCTTCTCCGGGACGGCCGACGAGCGCGACCAGGCGATCGCGACCCACGCCTTCGCGACGCTCGGGGTCGCCGCCCTGCCGCTCGTCGTCGTCGCGACGCTGGCCCTCGCCCTCGGCGCACCGGCCGACGCGACGACGTTCCTCCTGCTGGTCGCCCTGCTCGTGGTCCTGGTCGGGACGTTCGCCCGGACGGCCCGGCGATCCTGACCCGCTCGGGCACACTGGGGCCGTGACCGTCCCCCGCACGACCGCCCGGACCACCGCCGCGCTCGCCGTCCTCGTCGCGGCGCTCGCCGGCTGCACCGGACCGTCGGAGCCCGACGCGACCGCCGCCGCGTCCAGCCCGGCGCCGTCGGGCTCGGCGGTCGCGACCCTGACTGATCCCGGCAGCCTGCGGGCGAACGGCACCGCGGTGACGTCCGGCGGCGTCACGCTGTCCGTCTGGCCCCCGGCCGACCCCGCCGCGTCGGCCCCGGACGAGGACGGCGCCGTCGTGCTCCGGCTCCCGCTGCCGCAGATCGCCGACGACGCCACCGCGACCCTCCCCGTCGCCACCCTGGTCGCGCCCGAGGGCATGACGCTGGACGTGCTGAGCGACGACTCCGCGGTGGTGCGGGGCGCCGACGGCGGCGTGGTCGCGGCCCTGACCGCCCCCGTCCTGGTGGGCGACGCCGCCGACGCCGGCCTGCGGGTCACCGTGACGGGCGACGACGACGGGACGGTCGCCTGGTCCGTCACCCGCCCGGTCCGGACCGACGGCTCGATCGAGGCCGACCCGTCGCCCGCGGGCGCGGCGACCGCCACGTTCGCGACCACCGCGGTGCGCAGCGCCACGTGGGCCGACCGGGACGACGAGGGCGGGCAGAGCCTCGCCGTGGTGCCGGCGACCTGGGCCCGGAACGGGAGCCTCGCCGCCGAGGAGGCCGTGTGGGCGCAGCTGGTCGCGCTCGCGCCCGACGCCGACCTGCAGACGATGCGCGACCAGCTGACCTGCCACACCATCGGGGCGCCGGACAAGGAGTCGTGGAACCTCGAGCCGTGGCGGCCGGAGGTCGGGCTGCTCGCGACGCTGGCGGCGCGCTGCAACCCGGAGTGAGGCGGTCGAGGGTGCTGGACGCCTCGTCCGCACCCCGGCCCGGCCTTGCTACAGTCTTCAACATCATGCGCTACTCGATCACCGCACGTACCCGCGCCCGTCGGCCCCTGTCGACCGCCGCGTGCTGTTGTCGTCGCTGAGCGCCCCCGCGCGTCCCTGACGCGCCCGGCGTCCTGACCGGATGCCCCGCGGCTCGACCGGCCGCCCCGCTCCCCCGTCGCCGTCCCGGCACGACCGAGCGCTGCCCTCCCTCGCCGTCCGCCCGTCGGACGGGTCCCGCCCGGACCCGGGCCGGCCCGTCGTCGCCGGCCGGTCGGGGTCGGCAGCAGCGGCGACGTCCCCCTCCCCGCACCACCGCGATCCCCCGGCGCGCCGCCGGGGGCACCCACCCGGAAGGACCACCACCCGTGAGCACCCGCCGATCCCGCGCCCCCCTCGGGGCCACCCTCGCCGCCGTGGCCGCCCTGGCGCTGGCCGCCTGCGGCTCGGGCTCCGGCTCGACCACCGGTACCAGCAGCGCGGCCGCGGACTCCGCATCCGGCGGATCCGCCGAGATCGTCATCGGCTCGACCAACGAGCCCACCGGCCTGGTGCGGAACGTCGGCGGCTCGTCCGGCGTCTCCCAGACCATGACCCGGAACGTCTTCGAGGGCCTGACCTCGGTGGACGTCGACGGCCAGGTGATCCCGACGCTCGCCGAGTCCTGGGACGTGTCCGAGGACGGCCTGACCTACACGTTCCACCTGCAGCCGGACGTGACGTTCCACGACGGCACCCCGCTCACCGCGGACGACGTGGTGTGGAGCATCAGCGAGGCCATCGGCCCCGACTCGAAGTCCGCCCGCAAGAGCGACCTGCTGGTCATCCAGGAGGCCGTGGCCGTCGACGACCAGACGGTCGAGCTCGACCTGTCCCGCCGCTCGCAGGGCCTGTCGTTCTACCTGGCGTCCGTCACGATCGTGCAGGACGGCGACACCGAGCTGACCAGCGACAACGGCACCGGCCCGTACCGGTTCGTGGAGTGGGTGCAGGGCGACCACCTCACCATCGAGCGGTACGACGGCTACTGGGGCGAGCCCGCCGAGAACGCCGGCGTGACGTTCCGGTTCTTCCAGGACACCACCGCGCTGAACAACGCGCTGCTCACCGGCGACCTGGACCTGGTCATCGCGGAGGACTCCCCGGACCAGCTCGTGCAGTTCGAGGACGACCCGGACTTCACCATCACCGAGGGCACCTCGACCACCAAGCAGCTGTGGGCGTTCAACGACCGCGAGGCGCCGTTCGACGACGTCCGCGTGCGCCAGGCGCTGTACAAGGCCGTCGACCGCGAGGCGATCCTCTCGGCCGTGTGGGACGGCTACGGCCAGGTCATCGGCTCGATGGTCCCGCCCACCGACCCGTGGTTCGTCGACCAGGCCGACGTGCACGCCTACGACCCGGACGCCGCGCAGACGCTCCTGGACTCCGCGGGCGTCACGGACCTCGAGATCTCCGTCGACTACATCCCGGACGACACCACCGAGGCGATCCTCGCGCTGCTGACCACGAACCTCGCGGCCGTCGGCGTGACGCTCACCCCGAACCCGATCGACGACGCCACCTGGTACCAGAAGGTCTACACGGACCACGACTTCGAGACCACGCTCATGGGCCACGTGAACCCGCGCGACGTGCTCTGGTACGCGAACCCCGACTTCTACTGGGGCTACGACAACCCGCAGGTCCAGGAGTGGGTCACGCAGGCCGACGAGGCGACCACCGAGTCCGAGCAGGTCGACCTGCTGACGCAGGTCAACGAGACGATCGGCGAGGAGGCGGCGTCCGCCTGGCTGTACCTGGACCCGCAGATCCGGGTCGCGCGCGCCGGCGTCACCGGCTTCCCGGTGGACCAGGTCACCGAGTCGTTCTACGTCGCCGACATCGTCCGGGAGTCCTGACCCCCGATGCGACCGGCACTGCTGCGGATCGGCACCCTGCTGATCTCCCTCCTCCTGGCCAGCGTGGTCGTGTTCGTCGTGCTCCGGCTGCTGCCGGGCGACGCCGCGGGCGCCACCCTGGGCGTGGGCACCACGACGGACCAGCTCGACCAGCTCCGCAGCGAGCTGGGCACGGACCAGCCGGTGGTGACGCAGTACGTGCAGTGGCTCGGCCAGGTCGTCCGCGGGGACCTCGGCACGTCGTTCGTGTCGAGGCTCCCCGTGGCCGACCTGATCGGGCAGAAGCTCCCGATCACCGTGCCGCTCAGCGTCGCGGCGTTCCTCCTCGCCGCGCTCGTGTCGGTGCCCCTCGGCGTCGTCGCCGCGGTGCACCGGCGCGGCCCGGTCGGGGTCGCGGTGTCGGCCGTCTCCCAGCTCGGCGTCGCCGTCCCGGTGTTCTGGGTCGGCGTGCTGCTGGTGCTGGCCTTCGCCCTGCGGCTCGGCGTGCTGCCGGCCGGGGGCTTCCCGCGCACCGGCTGGGACGACCCGGCCGCCGTGGTGCGGGCGCTCGTGCTGCCGGTGGTGACCGTGGCGATCGCGATGTCGGCCGTCATGGTCCGCTACGTCCGGTCGGCGACGCTGGACGTGCTGGACCAGGACTACCTGCGCACCGCCCGGTCGCTCGGGTACGGCCGCTGGCACGCGCTCGCGCGGCACGGGCTGCGGAACGCCGCCGTGCCGGTGGTGGCGATCCTCGGCATCGAGCTCGCGACGTCCCTGCTCGGGGCGGTCGTGATCGAGAACGTGTTCGCCCTGCCCGGGCTGGGCACGCTGCTGCTCGACTCGGTGAAGTCCCGCGACCTGCCCGTGGTGCAGGCGCTCGTCCTGCTCCTCACCGCCGTCGTGCTGGTGACCAACGCGCTCGTGGACCTCGGGCAGCGCGCCATCGACCCGCGGCTGCGGCTCGCGAAGGAGGTGGCGGCGTGACCGAGCTCGCCACGACGACGACGGACCCCGGGCTCGCCGTCCCGGGGCCCACCCCGCGCACCCCCGCCCGCCGCGCCCCGCGCGCCCGCGCCCTCCCCCCGTCCCTCGTCGTCGGAGCCGTCCTCGTCGGCCTGGTCGCCGTCGTCGGGCTGCTGTCCCTGGTGTGGACCCCCTACGCGCTGGACGACACCGGCACCGGCGAGCGCCTCGCCGGACCGAGCGCCGCGCACTGGGGCGGCACCGACCGGCTCGGCCGGGACCTGCTCAGCCAGCTGATGACCGGCGCGGGCAACGCGCTGGTCGTCGCGGCGGCCTCGATGCTCGTCGCCGGCGTGCTCGGCGTCGCCGTGGGCGTCCTGGCCGGCGCGACCCGGCGCTGGGTCGACGTCACGCTGCTGTCCGCGGTCGACCTGCTCATCGCGTTCCCGACCCTGCTGCTCGCGATGCTCATCGTCACCGTGCGCGGCGCCTCGCTGTCCTCCGCGATCTGGGCGATCGGCATCTCCGGCTCCGCGGTGATCGCGCGCGTCACCCGGGTCAACGTCGCCCGGGTGCTGCGCGAGGACTACGTCACCGCCGCGCACGCAGCCGGCACCGGCTGGTGGGGCACGGCGGGTCGGCACGTCGTGCCGAACGCCTGGCCGACCCTGCTGGTGCAGCTCATGCTGCTCGGCGGGGGTGCCGTGCTCGCGGAGGCGTCCCTGTCGTACCTCGGGCTCGGCGCCCCGCCGCCCAACGCCTCCTGGGGCCGGCTGCTCCACGAGGCCCAGTCCACGATGCTCGTGCAGCCGTGGGGCGCGATCCTGCCGGGCCTCGCGATCGTCGTCACCGTGCTCGGCCTGAACCTGCTGGGCGACGGCATCCGGGAGCGCACCGACCCGAGCCTGCGAGGAGACCGATGACCACACCCCACGACACCCTTCGCTGCGCTCACGATGCCGCGAGGACCCCGAGATGAGCGCCCTGCTCGCCGTCGAGGGCCTGACCGTCGAGACGTCCGCCGGCCGCACCCTGCTCGACGGGGTGTCCTGGTCGCTCGACGCCGGCGGGCGGCTCGGCGTCGTCGGGGAGTCCGGCTCCGGCAAGTCGCTGACCGCGCTGGCGGTGCTCGGCCTGCTCCCCGACGGGATGCGCGCGACCGGGCAGGTGCTGCTGGACGGCACCGACCTGCTCGCGCTGCCGCCGCGCGCGCTGCGCCGGGTCCGGGGCGCGCAGGTCGCGATGGTGTTCCAGGAGCCGCTGACCGCCCTCGACCCGCTGATGACGGTCGGGCGGCAGATCACCGGGCCGCTGCGGCTGCACCGCGGGCTGCGGGGGTCCGCGGCGCGCGACGAGGCCGCGCGGCTGGCCCGGCTCGTGCGCCTGGACGACACCGCGCGCATCCTCGGGTCCTACCCCTGGCAGCTGTCCGGCGGGCAGCGGCAGCGCGTCGCGCTCGCGACCGCCCTGGCCTGCGAGCCCCGCGTGCTGCTGGCCGACGAGCCCACCACCGCCCTCGACGTGACGGTGCAGGCCGAGGTGCTGGACCTGCTCGACGACCTGGTGGACCGCACCGGTGTGGCGCTGGCGTTCGTGTCGCACGACCTGCCCGTCGTCGCGCGCGTCGCCCGGGACCTCGTCGTCATGCGCGACGGCCGGGTGGTGGAGCACACCTCCGTCGCGGCCGCGCTGGCCGGCGGCGAGGCCGCGTACACCCGGGAGCTGGTCGGCGCGGCACGCGCGGTGACCGGGCTGCCCGGCGCCGCACCCGTCGAGGGAGGTCCCCGATGACCCCGCCCGTGCCCACCGCGCCGGCCGCCCCGCCGCCGGCGGCCCCGTCGTCGGCGGCCCCGTCGTCGGCGGCCCCGCTGCTCGAGGCCGTCGGCGTCGCCCGGTCGTTCAGCGGCACGCGCGCGCTCGACGGGGTCGGCCTGCGCGTCGATGCGGGCCGCAGCGTCGGCATCGTCGGCGAGTCCGGCTCCGGCAAGTCGACGCTGCTCCGGCTGCTGCTCGGCCTGGACTCCCCCACCGCGGGCGAGGTCCGGTACCGCGGCGACGTCCTCGACCGGCGCGGGCGGGCGGGCCGGGCGCTGCTGCGCCGGCTGCGGGCCGACGTGCAGCCGGTGTTCCAGGACCCGCGCTCGTCCCTCGACCCGCGGATGCGGATCGGCGCCGTCGTGGCGGAGCCGCTGCGGTCGCTGCGCGTGCCCGGCGACCACCGGGCGCGGGTCGCCGCGGTGCTGACCTCCGTCGGGCTCGACCCGGACGTCGCGTCCCGGTACCCCGCGCAGTTCTCCGGCGGGCAGCGCCAGCGGATCGCGATCGCCCGGGCGCTCGCGCCGTCCCCGTCGGTGCTGGTCGCCGACGAGCCGGTGTCCGCGCTCGACGTGTCGGTCCGGGGTGCCGTCGTGGAGCTGCTGCAGCGGCTCGCGGCCGAGCAGGGGCTGACCCTGGTGCTCGTCTCGCACGACATCGCGATCGTGGGGCGGCTGTGCGAGCGGACCGTGGTGCTGCACGGCGGGCGGGTGGTCGAGGCGGGCGCGACGGCGTCCGTGCTCGCGAACCCGCGCGAGCCGTACACGCGCCGGCTGCTGGCCGCGGTCCCCCGGCTCCCGGCCTGACCGGCCCGCGCGCTGCCCGCACGGGCACGCGCGCTCGTACGCGCGCTCGCACCCGCACGCGCGCGCTCACGACCTTGCAGCAGATGGGTGTTTCCGGGCTCCGAAACCCCATCCACTGCAAGGTCGTCATCCGACCCGGGCCGCTCGAGTCAGCGCGGCGACAGGCCCAGGGCCGCGCGCACGCGGTCGCGGACGACGGGCAGGGTCGTGAACCCCTCCCGCCCGAGCAGGTGACCCCCGCCGGGTACCAGGTCGAACGTCGCGCCGAGCCGCGTCGCGAGCTTCCGCGTGTGGGCGGGGTCCACGATCACGTCGTCGTCCGAGCCCACGACGTGCCGGTGCGTCGTCGCCGCGGCGATCCCGTCGAGGTCCGGCACCGCCGCCGTGAACGCGTCGACCTCCGGGACGGCGACCTGCGGCCGGTCGAACCCGGACGCGAGCACGAGCCCACCGAGCCGCCACCCCTCCGCCGACACGCGCCGGCCGCGGAAGGCGCCCAGGGCGTGCAGCGCGGTGACGCAGCCGAGGCTGTGCCCGACCACGACGGTGCCCGGGTCCGGGGTCCCGATCGCCGCGCGGGCCGTCGCGACCCACGCGTCGAGGTCGGGGGCCTGCGGGTCGGGCAGGGCGGGGACCTGCACATCGACGCCGTCGGCGCGCAGGTCGTCGGCGAGCCAGCCGAACCAGTGCGCACCGGGCGACGCCTGGTACCCGTGCAGGACGACGACGCGGCGGGGGTGGTCCGGGAGCAGCACGTCCTCGATCCTGCGCCCCACGGCGCGCATGCCGCGGTGCCGCCCGCCACCTGGTCATCCGTGACACGACCGCCCGCCTAAGTCGAGGGTTCCGCGATCGATCTCGGCGCGTCACGCGGTGTGTCGCGGCGAATCCTCGACATCGGCAACGCCGGCCGCGCGGCTTCACACCGGGACGATCACTACCTCCACGCCCGCGGCGACTTGGTCCAGCTCATCGGGGTCGGCGGTCGGGTCGGTGACGAGCACGTGCACCTCGCCGAGGTCGGCCCTGGCCCGGCAACCATGGCGATCACCGCGTGCCCGACCAGCGCGATTCGCGCGCGCCGTCGTCTCGCTGTACGCAATACCGCCGCGAGCCGTGTTGATCCCCTTTCGGCGCTGAGCAGAGCAATCTCGAAACTGATCGCGTTGAACGAGCGCGACGGCCAGTCGGGACGCAAGTGCGCACCTTGCACCCGCTCGCAGCGATTCCCAACGATCGGGAGCCACAAAATACCAGGTCAGACCATTTTTGGTTGAATTCACCCAAGAAATCGTCGAGATTGAACAGCGCCGGAGCCTCAAGAGCGGCCAGAACCGCGCCTCGCATGCTGGCCGCTGGCATGTACACAGTCGCACTCTTCCGCTGAATCGGAAACAGAACTCCAGAGGCCGACAGGCGTTCGACTACTGGCCCTACGAAATCGCGCATCGAATGATCGAGTCCTCGCACCAGCGCTGAGTCCTTTCGACCTCGACCGCGCTTCGCATATACCTTGTTAAGAATCGACAGAGCCACACGAGACTCCGAATCGACACCATCCATGCTCAGAATTCCGCTCGTCGTCCTCGACACGTCTGCGTAGGTCTCGACGCTGCAATCGCGGAACCTGTCGGCGAGCACCGGCGAAAGTTGCGCCATTCCGTCAATCTGACCGATGAGACACTGCTCGAACGTCGGGACTGATTCCGCCTGATCGGCGAGCGATAGATCGATTTCCGAGATTACACAGTCGCGAAAAAGGGTGCGCGCAAGAACTCCCGGCTCCATGCCGACAACGAGCGAGTCGATGAAGACGTTCTCGACAATATACGATCCAGTAGAGTTGGCACCCATTTCTTGCGCCACCCTCACCGCGTCAGCGAGAACTGAGTCGTAGATGCTTTTCGAAACTCTATTCTCACAGGCGGCGGCCACCTGGTTTGCGACCACACCCATCGACTCCAGCGCAAGAGAACACGCTTCGATCGCGAGCTCGTCAGCGGCTGACGGCCACCCGGCAGCTTCACAGAGCGGATGCCCCTGATAAGGGCTACTGATATAGAGCGCCAGGTCCTCTCCGTAAGCCGTGGACGCGAGCCCGCGATCAGCAAATAGCCGATACTCCTGCCCGCCGTCTTGCGCCGCAGCAAGACCCGGGAGTCGCAGTAACATCTGGATCACTTCTTCGTCCGTGGGCCGCCCGCTAACGTCGAAGAACACCTGCTCGAGGTCGCGTATCGAGAGTTTTACCAGCTCGTCATCGTGAGACTTGGCGAAGGTGGCAAGACGCTGGAGAACTCCACGAATTGTGTACGGTGGAACCGAGCTGTAGATGCGGGACTCCCGCTCCGATACGAGGCGCAGAAGTTCTCTCCACGCATGCGCTTCGTCCAGCGCGCTCAAGCCCGCCACGGCATCCAGAAGTCCCGCGGACAGTAGATGTGAAAGGAAGAGAGGTCGCGTGGGCAACCACTCCGGAAGTTCGCTCGGGCTACGGTGCAGCCTTAAGAACTCTGCAGCACGGCCAGCATCAAAATCGTCAATAACGAGCGTCTTTGCGTCATCCAGACCAAGCGCCCTCTTCATCTCAGATGCAGAATTGAAGTAATGGCCTCGCCCTGTCGCAAAAACACTGGTCCCCTCTGGTGCCTCCTGAACCAACTTCCGGATAGGAGATAGGGCATCCCATCGGACGTCGGGCAACGAGGTTGCAGAACCAAGCCATCGGGCTGGAATAACCTCATCGAATCCATCCAGTATGAGCACCGCAGCACCCGAACGCCAGGCCGAAATCAGACCCCGATCGCCACCGAATCCGATCTCTTCAGCGTGGCGTCGAAGCACCTCAGCCGGGCTCCGCAATCCCGCGCAATCGCGGAGGTTTATGTGAATGGGGAACGGGTTCAGTTCGGGCTTCCTGAAGTGCCGCTTCCTCATTTCCATATGCAGTTCGCGCGCGGCGTAACTCTTTCCGACTCCGAACTCACCAACCACAACAAATCGTTCACCCTTGAGCAGCATGTCAGCGATCTCTTTGACTCCGACAAGTCGACCATCATCGGTGAGCTTGGACGGAATACCCGGCCCGTCGAGCTGCTTTGTGTAGGCCATGGACCCGAACGGCGCCAGTGCACCGACAGGTAGCCCTCTACGTCGCAGAGCCTCTTTCGCAGCGTCACGTAGCTTACGCAGTGGATCGTCATTCCTGAGTTGCGAGCGACCTGAGCGACAGCTCCTGCTTGCTCGGCAGTCGGCTCTGCTTGCGTGACAAACCAGCCCGTCGCCGACTTGAATCGGTTCGCGGACTCCCGCGAGAGGAGGTTGAGTGCCTCAACAATCTTGGTGGCGTCGTAGGTTGCCTTTTTCTTCTCCGACGAGGTCGTGAACTCGAAGACGTGCACCGCATCATCACTAATGAAGACGCCATCACGCTCTCGTCCCAGGATCATGCGCGGACCCTGAAATCCCATCGGATCGTGAATTGACCTTGCGAGCGCCAGTGCGCGCACTTCAAATTCCGGTCCAGAGTCGTTCATGACCTCACAGTCCGGCAGGATCGCCGATCGATGTCCGGAGTTGCAGGGTGGATGTACCGACTGGCCGGAACGTCACACTTTCGGGCCAAAGGGCGCCGTAGTGCGTGCGCCGCATAGTTGCGAGACGGTTGGTGAACGTTGTATCACTCGATCAACCAAACGTCCCTGGCAGTGCGGCTACACCGGGACGACGACCACCTCGACGCCTGCGGCGCGGATGCGGTCCAGCTCGTCCGGGTCGGCGGTCGAGTCGGTGACGAGCACGTGCACCTCGCCGAGGTCGGCCATCTTGGCCAGCGTGACCCGCCCGACCTTCGACCCGTCGGCCGCGACGATCACCCGCTGGGCGTGCGCGACCATCGCGTGGTTGGTGCGGGCCTCGGTCTCGTCGTGCGTGGTGGCCCCGCCGGCGGCGCTGATGCCGTCGGTGCCGAGCACGGCGGTGCCGACGTTGATCGCGTTGAAGGTGTTCTCGGCGATGACGCCGACCGCCTCGTAGGACGAGGTGCGCAGCACGCCGCCGGTGATGATGACCTTGAGGTTCGGGCGGGAGACGAGCTGCATCGCGGTGGTGAGCGCGTTGGTGACGATCGCGAGGTCCGGGCGGGTGGCGAGGACCTTGGCGACCTCGGCGGTGGTGGTGCCGCCGGACAGCGCGATGCTGTACGGGCCGGCCGGGACGAGGGTGGCGACGCGGCGCGCGATGCTCTGCTTGGCCTCGCGGAACCGGGTGTCGCGCAGCCGGACGGGCACCTCGGCGCGGGCCTCGGCGGCGCGGGCACCGCCGTGGGTGCGCACGAGCAGCCCCTGCTCCTCCAGGTCGGCGAGGTCGCGGCGGACCGTGGCGGGCGACACGCCCAACGCCCCGGTCAGGTGCGCGAGCGGCACCGTCTCCCCCGGCTCCAGCAGCGCGAGCACGGCGAGCATCCGCTCGGAGCGCTTGCGTGAGGTGGCCAGGTCGTCGCTGGTCGCGGTCATCGGTCCTCCCGGTCCATCATCCGATCACTCGGAGTGCGCATTTTGCGGATAGCGCGCAGTGATTCTTGCACGGAACGATCACCTCGGCCAGCATCGACGGCATGACCAAGATCGCCTTCGTCGGCGCCGGCAGCGTCGTGTTCACCCGCCAGCTCATCGCGGACCTGCTGGGGTTCCCCGACCTCGCGGGGATC
>DAMBCY010000063.1:0-14408 GCA_032056255.1 Cellulomonas sp.
TCGTCGGGCCGAACGGGGCGGGCAAGTCGACGCTGCTCGGCCTGCTCGCCGGCGCCAGCGGGCCGTCGTCGGGCCACGTGGTCTCAGCGGGCGTGTCGCTGTCGTCCCGGAGGCTCCGCGCGGCCCACGGTCACCGCGTCGGGCTGCTGCCTCAAGAGCCGGGGTGGCCGGGCGAGTTCACCGCGGCCGAGCTCGTGGCGTACGTGGGTGTGCTCAGGGGGATGGGGCGGCGTCGGGCTGTCGCGCGCGCGGCTGTGGTCCTCGACGAGGTCGGCGTGGCGGCGAAGGCAGCGGTGCGCATCGGCCGGCTCTCCGGTGGCGAGCGGCGGCGGGTGTTCCTCGCGCAGGCCATCGTGCACGACCCGGCCCTGGTGATCCTCGACGAGCCGACGTCGGGCCTCGACCCGGTGCAGCGGCTCCGGGTGCGCGGGCTGGTCGTCCGTCTGGCCGAGCGCCGCACCGTTCTGCTCTCCACGCACCTCGTGGAGGACGTGGTGCGGTGCGCCGACTCGGTCCTGGTGCTGGACTGCGGTCGGAAGGTCTGGTCCGGCACCCCGGAGGGACTGGTCGGTGGTGGACCGGCCGACGGTCGGGAGAGGGTCTCGGCCGCCGAGGCCGCGCTTCTTGTCCTGCTGGGGGGCGGCCCGGCCGACCGCACCGGATCGGAGGACCGGGGGTGAGGCGGGCCTGGCCGCTCGCGCTGCTCGCGTTCGGCCCGGGGGCGGTCCTCGTGCTCGCCTCCCGGTTCCCGGTGGCCCTCAGCGGGCTGTGGGCCGTCGACGCCGCCGTCACGCAGGTGATCGTGCTGTGGCCGGTGATGGCAGGCCTCGCCGCAGCGGATGCCGTCCGGCTGCGGCGATCCGGTGCGGTGGAGGTGCTGCGCTCGGCACCGCCATCCGCACGCGCTCGTCTGCTGCTCGGTCGATCGGTCGCACTGGCCGCCTGGGGATGCCTCGGGCTGCTGCTCAGCGTCGCCGGCGCCGCGGCGCTCGCTCGGGTCAACGGGTCACCGACACCGTGGGCGGCGTGGCCCGAGGTGGTGCTGGCTCTGGCCGGGGTGGTGACGGCAGCCTCGGTCGGCACCGCGTTCGGCTCCCACCCGCTGATCGGGGCCCGGTGGATCCTGCCTCCGCTGGTCACCGCGGCGGGCTACGCGGCGCTCGCCCTGGATCTCGGGGGAGCGTCGCGACTCGTCGCCTTCGCCGGGGCGACCGACGCCTCGGTGACCGCGATCGTGCTGCGTCCGGCGGTGCTCGTCGGTGAGCTCGCCCTGATGGTGGGGGCGAGCCTGACCGCCGTGGCGGTGGTGGTCGTGACCAGCGGCGCACGCCGGCGCGGGATGGTGGTGGCTGTCGTCGTCCTGCTCGCGCTGATCCCGACGGGCGCGTGGTGGCGCGGTCAGGTCGACAACGGCGTGCACGCCTGGTCCGACCCGCGGCGGTGGTCGTGCGCCTCGGTGGGGTCACAGGCACAGGCGTGTCTCCCGCCGGACCAGGCCCGTGATCTCGCCGAGCTCGCCCGTTCGCTGCGCCCGGTCGATGCGCGTCTTCGGGAGCTGGAGCCGGGCACGGGATCGGTGCGGTACCAGCCGGGGGCTCCGGGCGAGCCGCAGCCGGGGGTCTTCGCGGTCCGTCCGCCGCTCGACGCCTCCGGTCGTCCCGGACAGCTGACCTGGGACGTCGTGCTCGCGTCCTCGGGCTGCGCCGACGAGGGTGGACGGGCGTGGACCGACGACGACCTCGCGGCCCGGGTACGGGCGGAGGTCGCCGTGGCGCGGTGGCTCACTCCGGACCTCGACGTGTCCGACCTCGTCGACGCGTGGCAGGAGGCCGATGGCGACCAGCCGTGGGTGACCGCACCGTCGATCACGGAGGCCCGTGACGCGTGGAGGGTCCTCCGCAGCTGCCGAGGCGCATGGTGAGGGACGGGCCGCGGCGGTTGCCGTCGCTGTTCGTCGCCTCGCGCGGCGGCCGGACCCCGGTCGCGGCCGCCGTCGGAACCAGCGTCCTGGTGGTGGGCTGGACACCCACCGGGTTGCGTGACGTGCCGGTGGTCGACGGCGTGGCGCTGGTGGTGCTCGGGATCGCGGCGGTGCTTCCTGCCCTGTGCTGCTTCGGGTCGCTGGTCCCGCCCGGCCACGGGATCGAGCGGTCGCTGCCCCGCGGTCGGCTCGCTGCGTGCCGCGCCGTGTGGGTCGTGCTGCTGACGGCAGTCGTGCTCGGGACGGGCGCGACGACTGCGGTCGTCAGAGGGCTGGGCGTCGACGGCACGATCCTGGTGCTCCGCAGCGGTCTGCTCGGTATCGGCGCGGTGGTGCTGAGCTCCGTGCTGCTGCGGCCGTCCGTGGCGTGGCTCCCGCTCGCGCTGTTCGCGATGCTGAGCTGGTTGTGCGGGTCCCGGGACCTCGCCGGCACCGCCCGGTGGTGGGCGGTGCTCGGCCATCCCACGACCAGCGCCGTCGCCGCGGTGCTCGCCCTCGCCCTCTGGGTCCTCGCCCTGGCGTCCTACGCACGGTGGGACGCACGTCCCGGGTGAGCCCGACGCGCGCACGCTCGTCTGCCGGGCGGGCTCAGGCGGACGACGTCGGTGCCGGGTCCGCCGTGTCGGCGGTGAGTGACGGGGGGTCGGCAGTGCCGTGCTCGGGCTCGGCGTCACCTCGGCCGGAGATCGCGACCAGCAGCGCGCCCGCCGCGGACACCACCAGGACGCCGACCACCGCGACCGGCCCGATGCTCTGCCCCAGCACCACGTGCGCGACGAGCGCACCCATCGCGGGGTCGATGCTGAACAGCGTGCCGACCACCCGGGCGGACGTGATCCGGGCCGCGAGCGTGTCGACGCTGTAGGGGATGACCACCCCGATGACGGCGGACGCGGCGAGCACGCCCCACTGCCCGGGCCGCACGTCCGCGACGTGCCCGACGCCCCAGGGCAGCGCGACGGCCGCCGCGACCGCGACCGACAGCGCCAGGCCGGACAACCCCTCGTCGGACTTGCCCACCCGGTCGGCGAACACCGTGTACAGCGCGAAGAACACCGCCGCCGACAGCGCGAAGGCGTAGCCCGCGAGGTCGAGGTACCCGCCGGGGCCGGAGATCAGCACGACGCCGACCAGGGCCGCGACGGCGCACAGCCCCTCCTTGACGTGCCGGGAGGCGATGAGCGTGACCGCGCACGGGCCGAGGAACTCCAGCGTGACGGCCACCCCGAGCGGGATCCGGTCGATGGCGGCGTAGAGGCTGAGGTTCATCGCGGCCATGGCGACGCCGTAGACCACCACGCCGGTCCAGTCCGCGCGCGAGCGCCCGCGCCACCGGGGGCGGAACACCGCGAGCAGCACCACCGCGGCGATCACCAGGCGCAGCGAGCTCACCGAGAACGGTCCGAGCGCGGAGAACAGGCGCGCGGAGAGCGCCGACGACGTCTGGATGCCCAGCGAGCCGAGGGCGATGAGGCCCATCGCCTGCAGGACGGGCCGACGGCCGGGGACGGGCACGCGGAGGCCGGGCTCGACGGGAGCGGGGACCGCGGGGGCGGGATCTGCGGCAGGCACGGCGGGGCGGTTCTCCAGACGGTGGGGGTGCACCGCGACTCTGCGTCGTCCGCCGTCGTCGGAGCGGGGCGGTCTCACATCGTGAGTCGCGGCGCCCGCGTCCGTCGGTGCTCGCGAGCGGGGCCGGGGCGCCCTCGTCGACGCCCCGGCCCGTGGACTCACCAGATGCGCACGCGCTCCTCGGGCGCGAGGTACAGCCCGTCGCCCTCGGCCACGTCGAACGCGGCGTAGAACTCGTCCACGTTCCGCACGACGGCGTTGCAGCGGACCTCGTCCGGGGAGTGCGGGTCGACGGCGAGGCGCCGGATGATCTCCTCGTCGCGGCCCTTCGCACGCCAGACCTGCGCCCAGCCGAGCAGCACCCGCTGCGCGGCGGTGAACCCGTCGACGACCGGCGCGTCGTCCAGGGACGTGCCCGCGCCCGACGCGCCGAGCGCGATCCGGTAGGCCTTCAGCGCGATCGACAGGCCGCCGAGGTCGCCGATGTTCTCGCCGATGGTCAGCGCCCCGTTCACGTGGTGCGAGCCGTCCAGCTGCGCCGGGGAGAAGCCGTTGTACTGCTCGATCAGCGCGGACGTGCGCTTCTCGAACTCCGCGCGGTCGCTCTCGGTCCACCAGTCCTCGAGCCGGCCCTGTCCGTCGTACTTCGAGCCCTGGTCGTCGAACCCGTGGCCGATCTCGTGCCCGATGACCGCGCCGATGCCGCCGTAGTTCACGGCGTCGTCGGCGTCGGCGTCGAAGAACGGCGGCTGCAGGATCGCCGCCGGGAACACGATCTCGTTCATCCCGGGGTTGTAGTACGCGTTGACGGTCTGCGGCGTCATGAACCACTCGTCGCGGTCGATCGGCTTGCCGATCTTGTTCAGCTCGCGGTCCTGCTCGAACGCGGACGCCCGGCGCACGTTGCCGACCAGGTCGCCGGGGACGACCTCGAGGGCGGCGTAGTCGCGCCACTTCACGGGGTAGCCGATCTTCGGGGTGAACGCGTCGAGCTTCGCGAGGGCCTTGGCCTTCGTCTCCTCGCCCATCCAGTCCAGGCCGGTGATCGACTCCCGGTACGCCTCGACGAGGTGCCCGACGAGCTCCTCCATGCGCTCCTTGTGCGCGGGCGGGAAGTGCCGGGCCACGTAGACCTCGCCGACGGCCTCGCCGAGCACGCCCTGCACGAGCGAGACGCCGCGCTTCCACCGGTCACGCAGCTCCTGGGCACCGGTCAGCGTGCGGCCGTAGAAGTCGAAGTTCGCCTCGACGAGCGCCGCGGACAGGTACGGCGCCCGCGCGGTGGTCGCGTGGTAGGCCGCCCACGCCTGCCAGTCGGCGACCGGCTCGGCGGCCCACAGCGCCGCGAACGCGGTGGCGAACGACGGCTCCCGGACCACGAGG
Source organism: Cellulomonas sp. (assembly GCA_032056255.1). Lineage (GTDB taxonomy): Bacteria > Actinomycetota > Actinomycetes > Actinomycetales > Cellulomonadaceae > Cellulomonas. The sequence goes on from DAMBCY010000063.1 coordinate 4,937, forward strand.
TCGGCCAGAGAGCCCTCCGGGGCGCCGAGTGCCCGGGCCCAGGCCGCCCAGCCGAAGCCGGGTGCGTCCTCGGCGAGCGCGGCGAGCGTCGTCGGGTTGTACGTCAGGTCGGCGTCGCGGTCCTTCACGACGTCCCAGTGCCCGGCGGCGATCTTCGTCTCCAGGGCGACGACCCGGTCCGCGGCGTCGTCGGCGGCGGCCTGGTCGGGGGCCCAGCCACCGAGCAGCAGCATCCGCGCGACGTGCGGGCGGTAGGCCTCGAGCACGGCCGCGTACTGCTCGTCGCGGTAGTAGGACTCGTCCGGCAGCCCGAGGCCCGCCTGGGAGAGGTAGACCACGTACCGCTCGGGGTCCTTGGCGTCGTTGTCCACCCAGAACCCGGTCGCCCCGCCCGCCCCGCCGCGCTGCAGCGCGCCGAGCACGTCGGTGAGGGCCTCCGGAGTCGTGGCGGCGGCGATCGCGTCCAGGTCGGCGCGCAGGGGGTCGACGCCGGCGGCCTCGACGGCGTCGACGTCCATGAACGACGCGTAGAGCGCGCCGATCTTGGCCTGCACGGTCGTGGCGTCAGCGCCGGCGCCCTCGCCCGCCTCGACGATGATGTCGCGGACCTGCTCCTCGGCCCGGTCGTGCAGGGCACGGAACGAGCCGTCCATCGCGCGGTCCGCGGGGATCTCGTGCTCGGCGACCCAGCGGCCGTTGACGTGGGCGTACAGGTCGTCCGGGGGGCGGACGGCGGGGTCGAGGGCCGAGGAGTCGATGCCGCTGCGGGTCATGGTCGAGGGACGTCCCTTCGTCAGGTGGGTGCGCGGATCCCGGGCACTCGGGCCAGCCTAGGTCCACCTGCTCCGGGGCGCGGGGGCGCCTCAGGAGGGCGCTGGTGGGACGACGGCGGGCAGGCGGGTGACCGGGGTGGTCGGTGCACGTCCTCGGCTCCCGCGGGCTCGTCGAGCACGGGAGGGCGGGTCGTGCGGCAGGATGGCCCCATGCGTATCCATGTCGCCGCCGACCACGCCGGCTTCGAGCTCAAGGTCGCGCTCGTCGAGCACCTCCGTGCCGCGGGGCACGACGTCGTCGACCACGGTGCCGCCGAGTACGACCCCCAGGACGACTACCCGTCGGTCTGCTTCGCCGCGGGGGAGGCCGTGTTCGCGGACCCGGGCAGCCTCGGCGTGGTGATCGGCGGGTCGGGCAACGGCGAGCAGATCGCCGCGAACAAGGTCGCCGGCGTGCGCGCCGCGCTGGCCTGGAACACCGACACCGCCCGCCTCGGCCGCCAGCACAACGACGCGAACGTCGTGGCGATCGGCGCCCGCCAGCACTCGGTGGACGAGGCGCTCGAGCTCGTCGACGCGTTCGTCGCGGAGCCGTTCAGCCAGGACCCGCGCCACCAGCGCCGCATCGACCAGCTCGCGGCGTACGAGGCCGCGCGCGCCTGATCGAGCCCGGGACCGACCCGGTGGCTCCCTCCGGAGCCGGAGGGAGCCACCGGCGTCAGAACACCCAGGGGCACACCGGCGCGACCGGCCAGCCGAACGCGGTCGCCGCGCGGTGCAGCGCTCCCGCGTCCCGCGCCTCGACCTGGCCGACGGCGGCCAGCGCCGCGAGGCCGCGGCCCCCGAGGTAGGCGGCGCCCAGCTCGCGGACGTCCAGCGCGAGATCGGGTGCGCCCGTCGCCCGCTCCACCCGCGCCGCGTACGTGCCGTCGGCCCCGGCGGCCCCGGTCACCAGCCGCCACGCCCCGTCGTTGGCCGGCAGCCCCGCGTCGTGCACGCCGAGCACCACGTCGACCGGCGCCGCGTACCGGCGGCCGGCGAGCGCCGCCGGCACGTCGAGCAGCCGGACCCACAGGTTGTCGGTGAGCTTCGGCACCGGGCGCCGGGTGTCGACCAGCAGCGCGAGCAGCGCGTCGTCGACCGGGAGCATGCCGGTGGTGACCGTCGTCGTCAGGTCCAGGTCGAGCACGAACGACCAGAGCCGGTGCGCGGCGGCGGCGTCGACCGCGGCCGACGTGCGGACCTGCACCGTGTACTCGGGGCCGCCGTCCGCCCAGGTCTGGGTGCGGCGCAGGATCGCGTACGCGCGGGGGTCCCCGGCCGTGTCGTGCACCGTCACCAGCCGGGCCGGCTCGCCGCCGCTGCGCCACGCGGGCGGGTCCAGGACGGCGATCCGGCGCAGCGCGTCGGACCCGCGGAGCACCCAGCCCGGCCGGCCCCGCCCGGCGGCCGCCTGCACCGCGTCCACGAGCGCCTCGTGCGCGTCGGCGTCCAGCGTCGTGAACCGCACGGTGAGGTCCGCGGCCGCCGGCACGTCGCGCAGCGCGGCGCCGCGCGGCACGGTCAGCCGCACGTTGTCGGCCGCCGACCCGTAGCCGAACCGCCCGTAGATGCCCGGCTCGGCCGCGAACAGCGCGGACACCGCCTCGCCGCGCCCGACCGACCGGTCCAGGTGGGTGCGGATCATGCTGGACAGCAGCCCGCGCCGCCGGTGGTCCGGCCGGACGCCCACCCAGGTCAGCCCCGCGCACGTCAGCGCCCCGCCGGGGACGGGCAGCGTGAACGCGTACGAGCCGTGCACCGCGACCAGCTCCCCGGCGTCGCTCTCGACCGCGACCGCCCGGTCCGCCGGGATCGCGAACGGGACCTGGGCGTCGGTCGCGGGGTCGCGCTCGGACTCGGCGAAGGCGAGCGCGTCGATCTCGCGGAACTCGGCGAGGCGGTCGGGGGTCAGGTCGACCAGGCGGTAGCCGGCGGGGGCTGCGGGGTGGCTCATGCGCTCCATCCTGACGGGCCGCCGTGCGGGTCGCCCACCGTTTTCCCTGGTCCCCGGCCGTGGGCGGGTGCGGGGACCCTGCCCGCGTGTCCCCGGTGCTCGTTACGCTCGCGTGATGAGTCCGTCCGACGGTTCCGGGGAGCGGCCGGCGCCGCGTCCACGGCGCCGGGCGACGAGCGCGCTCGAGCGGTTGCGCGGGCTCCTGCACCGCTGGGGGTTCGGCTCCCAGTCGCGGCTCACGGCGCTGCTGGTCGCCCTCACCGTGCTGGCCTCGGCGGGGATCGTGGACGCGCGGCCGTGGGTGCCGCCGTCGACGTTCGTCCTCATCGAGCTGCTGGGCGCGTTCCTGCTCCGGATGCGGGGGATGCTCGTGCTGTGCGCGGCGATCGTCGCGCAGTGGCTCGTCATCACGCTCGACGGGCTGGGCGTGTTCACCCCGGGGACGTTCGTGCTGCAGGGCATCGCGATCGGCGCGCTGCTGGCGTTCGCGGCGCACCGGGAGCGGCTCGGCCTGCAGGGCGCCCCGGGCGACCTGATGATCGTCGACCTGCGGGACCGGCTGGCCGCGCACGGCGTGGTGCCGCGGCTGCCGGACGGCTGGCGGGTGCAGACGGCGCTGCGGTCGGCGCACCGGGAGGCGTTCTCCGGGGACTTCGTGGTCGCGGCCACCCGGCAGCGCGGCGAGGTGCTGGAGATCGCGCTGGTGGACGTGTCCGGCAAGGGGCAGGACGCGGGCGTGCGGTCCCTGCAGCTCTCGGGTGCCCTGGCCGGGCTGATCGGGCAGCTCGACTCCGCGGACTTCCTGCCCGCCGCGAACAGCTTCCTGCTGGCACGCGAGTGGGACGAGGGCTTCGCGACCGCCGTGCACCTGACGGTCCACCTGACGACGGGGGAGTACACGGTGGCCTCGGCGGGCCACCTGCCGCCGGTGCACCTGCACGCGGGGTCCGGGGCGGTGGAGCTGGTCCGTGCGGAGGGCAGCCCCGTGCTGGGGATCGTCGAGGGGGCCCGGTTCCCCGCGGTGGGCGGGCGCATCGAGGCCGGGGACTGCCTGCTGCTCTACACCGACGGGCTGGTCGAGACGCCGGGGGGCGACCTGGATCTGGGCATCGACCGGCTGCGCGGTGCCGTCGAGGACGTCCTCGCCACCCGCCGGGGCGACGCGGACGACGTCATCGCACGGGTCGGCGCCTCCGAGGGCGACGACCGCGCGCTCGTGCTGGTGCGGAAGGACTGAGGTGGACGAGGCGTACCTGGAGGCGGTGCTGGACCTCGTGGAGGCCATCCCGCCGGGCCGGGCGATGACCTACGGCACGATCGCCGAGGTGGTGGCCGACCGGATGGTGGCCGCGGGGCTGCCGGCCCGCGGCGGGCCGCGCCAGGTCGGTCAGGTCATGTCGCGCGCGGGGTCCGGCGTGCCGTGGTGGCGGGTGGTCGACGCCGCGGGCTCTCCGCCGGCGCACCACGCGCGGGCCGCGCTCGACGAGCTGCGCGCCGAGGGCACGCCCCTGTCGGCGGACGGCACCCGCGTGGCCCTGCGGCGCGCGATCTGGTTCCCGGACGACTGAGCCGCTCTCGCACGCGCCGCGCGCCCGCACGCCGCGCGCCCGCACGCCGCGCGCCCGCACGCCGCGCACCCTCACGCCCCCGACCCCGCCGAGCGGGCACACGATGTCGCCTCGGACGGTGACGAGGCGACACGGTGTGCCCGCTCGACGCGGGACCCGGTGCGGGACCCGGTGCTGGACCCGGTGCGGGACCGGGGGGGCAGGCGCAGCGGCTCAGTGCGCGACGAGCGGCTCCGGCGCGGGGGTGTCGGCGTCCGCGGACGCCGAGACCGGTGCTGCCGCGGCGGCCCGGGCGCGCCGGTCGCCGAGCCGGCGGAACAGCACGCCGGCCAGCACCGCGCCCCCGACGAAGATCCCGGCGGACCAGGCGTACGCGGTGTCGAAGCTGTGCAGCGCGGCCTGCGCCTGCACCTCGGGCGTCGCGGGGGAGTGCGCGGTCAGGTACGCCGTCGCGGCGGTCGCGGCCAGGGTGTTGAGCAGCGCGGTGCCGATCGCGCCGCCGACCTGCTGGCTGGTGGAGACCAGCGCGGAGGCCGCCCCCGCGAGCCGCGGGGGGACGCCGAGGGTGGCGAGCTGGAACGACGCCGGCATGATCGACGCCATCCCGACGCCCATGAGGATCAGCCCCGGCAGCACGTGGGCGTACGAGCTGTCGACCTCGAGCTGCGTGAACGTGAGCAGCCCGGACGCGGCGACCAGCATGCCGATCGGCACCAGCAGCTTCGGGCCGAACCGGGGGATGAGCAGGTTCGACTGGATCTGCGCGGTGATGATGATCGACAGGACCATCGGCAGGAAGCCGACGCCGGTCTGCATCGGGGTGAACCGGAGCGTCGACTGCAGGTAGTACGTCAGGAACAGGAACACGCCGAACATCCCGGACCCGGCGACCAGGATCGACAGGTACGAGGCGCCGCGGTCGCGGTCGAGCACGACGTCGAGCGGCAGGACCGCGTTGGCGGCGGTGCGCTGCCGGACCACGAAGCCGGCGAGCAGCAGCACGCTGGCGACGAGCGGGCCCCAGGTCAGGACGTCGTCCCAGCCCTGGGGCTCGGCCTGCGAGAAGCCGAAGACCAGCGCGAACAGGCCGGCGGAGCCGAGGACCACGCCGGGGACGTCCAGCCGGTGGCCGGCCGCGCCGCCGCCGCGGGGGAGCAGGATGCTGCCCGCGACCAGCGCCACGACCGCGATGACGACGTTGACGTAGAGGTTCCAGCGCCAGTCGAGGTTCTCGGTGAGGTAGCCGCCGAGCAGCAGGCCGATCGCGCCGCCCATGCCGGCGATCGCGCCGAAGATGCCGAACGCGCGCCCGCGCTCCTTCGGGTCGGTGAACGTCGTGGTGAGGACGGACAGCGCGGCGGGGGCCAGGACGGCGCCGAACACGCCCTGCAGGGCGCGGGCGGCCACGAGGAGCTCGAAGGTCCCGGCCGCGCCGCCGAGGGCGGAGGCGACCGCGAAGCCGACGAGGCCGATGAGGAACATGCGGCGGCGGCCGAACATGTCGGACAGCCGGCCGCCGAGCAGCAGCAGGCTGCCGAAGGCGAGGGCGTAGGCGGTGACGATCCACTGCCGGTCGTTGTCGCTGAAGCCGAGCTCGGCCTGGGCCGACGGCATGGCGATGTTCACGATGGTCGCGTCGAGCACGACCATCAGCTGGGCCAGGGCGACCGTCGCGAGGACCAGCCAGCGGCGCCGCGAGGCGTGCGGCGTGAGCGCGGCCGGCGAGAGGGGTGAGGACATGCGTGCGCTCCGGGGGACGTCGGGGTCGGAGGCTCGACCATAAACCAGGACTGGCGAGTTTCGAAACCCCAGAGTCTCGATTTGGTTCCGGGGCGCGCGGCGGGCAGAATGTCCGCGACGAGAGGAGCCGGCATGGCAGCGCGCGACGACGACGCAGCCGCGGTCGAGCCCGTACGGCGTCCCGGCCGACGCCGTGACGAGACCAAGGACGACGCGATCCTGCAGGCCGTGCGCGAGCTGCTCACCGAGCGCGGGTACGACGCGATGACGATGGACGCGGTCGCCGAGCGGGCGGGCGCGGGCAAGTCCACCGTCTACCGCCGCTGGCCGTCCAAGGTGCAGCTCACCGTGGACAGCCTGCTGTGCGTCAAGCAGCCGACCATCGACGAGCTCCCCGACGAGGGGTCGCTCCGGGCGGACCTGCTCGGGCTCGCGACCATGGCCCACAAGCTCAAGAACGACGAGCTCATGTCCGGCCTGCTCACCGCGATCCGGGAGAACGAGGAGGTCGCGTCGGTGTTCCACGAGCAGTTCGTGGCCGGCCGGGTGCGCCTCATGCGGGCCGTGCTGGAGCGGGCGCGGCTGCGCGGGGAGACCTCGCCGGACGCCGACCTCGACATGCTGTCCGCCGTCGGGCCCGCGATGATCCACTACCGCAAGCTCGTCGCGCACCTGCCGGTCGACGCCGCGTTCGCGGAGCGGCTGGTGGACTCGGTGCTGCTGCCCCTGGCGACCGGGCGGCTCAGGTCCGCCCCGGAGGTCGCGCTGGTCGCAGGCGCCCGCTGACCGGCCGGCGCGCGGCACGCCCGCGATCCGCGCTCCCGGGGTCCGCCTCCGGATCGAGGAGGAACGGCTCCAGCAGCCCGGGAGCGGCCGCGACGGCGAACCGCAGCGCCTCGTCGGCCTCGAGGTCGGGGGCGTCGTAGCGTCCCCAGCCCGCCGAGGTCATCGCCGACACCGTCCGCAGCCCCAGGCGGCGCTGCAGCACCGACTCGCGCAGCACGATCGTGCTGACGGCGTCGCGCCGGAGCACCGACGTCGCCCGCGCGACCAGGCCCGAGCGCACCACGAGGTGCGCGCCGACGACCGCGTGGCCGAGCGACCGGTGCGCCACGACCGCGGCCAGCAGGGCGACCGGGGCGAGCCCCGCGCCCCACCACACCGCCGCGGGGGGCACCACGCCCGTGGCGGCGAGCCAGCCGAGCACACCGGTCACCGCAGCCGTCACCCCGGACGCCCACCAGAGCCGGCGCCGCAGGGCCGCCGCGGGGTGGCGGGCGAGCGGCGCCGACACCGGGTCGGGGTCGGCGGCCAGGACCGCGCTCGCCACGGGCCACGCGACCGTCCGGGGGCCGCGCGGCAGCACGGACGCGGGCTGCGCGGGGGAGAAGACCGACAGGCCCGTGGTGATGACGAGGGTGTCGGCCATGCCCATCCACCGCCAGAGGACCGGCTCGGACACCGTCACGCCGCGCAGGCGCCGGTCGTCGCGGTTCACCTCCCGGGTGGTCAGCAGCCCCTGGCGGGTCCGCAGGTGGGTCCCGTCCTCGCCGGGGACGCGGGCGAGCTCGAAGCCCCACGACCTGGCCAGGTAGCTCGCGCCCATGCCGACCGCGCCCACCGCGAACACGAGGACGACGCCGACCGCGATCGTCCCGGGCCGCCCGAGCGACTCCCAGGGCAGCAGGCCCGTGACCCAGCCGACCGGGTCGAGCCCGAACCCGGTGAGCAGCCAGTACGCGCCCGACAGCAGGCCGGCCGCGGTGACGAACGACCAGAGGCTCGCCACGTTGTAGACGACCCACCAGGGCCGGAACCGCGCGAGCTCGTGCTCGGCCGAGGCCGCGGCCGGGGACCCGGCGCCGTCGTCGACGGGAGCGGAGCCGTGCAGCATCAGGGCGCGCAGCCGTTCGGCGTCGCGCCGGGAGACGGCATCGAGCGCGAGCGCGGACTCGCCGGCCGAGAGCTGCTGACCCGCGCCCACCAGCACGATGCGCAGCCCGGCCAGCCGGTGCCGCAGCCGGGCGGTGGTGTCGACGCTGCGGATGCGGTCCCGCCGCACGGAGCGGTACCGGCGCACCAGGACCCCGGTGCGCCGTTCCACGTAGCCACCGGTCACCCGGTAGCGGGTGAAGGCCCAGCGCAGGGCGTCCCGCGCGGCGCCGATCACGCCGAACGCGCCGACGAGCAGCAGCGGCCACAGGCTCGCCCAGGACGCCTCGACGCCGAACACCCCCACGGCCACCGCGGTCGGGGACAGCGACAGCAGGGACCGCGCGAGGTCGACGGCGATCATCCTCGGCGCGAGCCGGGACCACGGGGTCGGGTCGTCGGCGGCGGCGGGACGGTCCGCCTCGACCGTGGCCGCGCCGCCGGTCCCGGCCTCGGACCCGCCGTCAGCCGCGGCCCCGGCGCCGTCGGTGTCCCCGGTTCCGGAGCCCGCGGCCCCGGCGCCCGGCCCCGTCGCGGACGGCTCCGCGCTCACGTCGCGTCGCCCGGGGTCTGCTCGGTGACCAGCGTCAGCCGCTCGGCGACCGCCGCGGCGAGGTCGGCGTCCAGGCCGCGGATGCTGATCGCGCCGCTCGACGACGCGGTCGTGATGCGCAGGGTGGCCAGCCCGAGCGCCTGCTCCAGGGGGCCGCGCACCGCGTCGACCGTCTGCACCCGGGACAGCGGCGCGACCCGCCACTCCCGGACCACCCAGCCGGACAGCCCGTAGACGGCGCGGTCCGTGGTCTCCCAGCGGTGCACCGCGTAGCGGAGCCGCGGCTCGACGAGGGTGCGCGCCGCGGTCCACAGCACCGCGAGCACGAGCGGCGGCACCAGCCACGGGCGGGCCGGCGCCCAGAGGACCCACACCGCCGCGAGCACGAGGGTCGCCGACCCGGCGGTGGCGAGGCCGCGCAGCACCCACCAGCGCACGGCGCGGGGGTCCACCTGGTGCGTGGGCGGGCGCAGGCGGGGCGGCGGCGGGGGAGACGGCGTGCGTGACGTCGGGTCCATGCCCCAGCCTGACACGGGGGCGTCGGGCACGGCACCGCCGGACCGCGATCAGCTCAGCGCGCGCCTCGACGAGATGACGCCCGTGTCGAACCCCGCCAGGTGCAGGCCGCCGTGGAACCGGGCGTGCTCGATCTTCACGCACCGGTCCATCACGACGTCCAGCCCGGCGGCCTCGCCGCGCCGCGCGACGTCCTCGTGCCAGGACCCGAGCTGCAGCCACAGGGCCTTCGCCCCGACGGCGAGCGTCTCGTCCAGGACCGTGGGCAGGTCGTCGTGCCGGCGGAACACGTCGACCAGGTCGGGGACGGCCGGCAGCGCGTCGAGCGACGGGTAGACCGGCTGCCCGAGGATCTCGGTCTCCCGCGGTTTGACCAGGTACAGGTCGTAGGGGG